>JAGXLQ010000069.1 GCA_018334595.1 Candidatus Bipolaricaulota bacterium
GAGGACATGCCGAGGATAACCGAAAGGATATGCGGTGTTTGCCCGGAGGCGCACCACTTTGCTTCGACTAAAGCTCTGGACAACGCTCTGTCGGCCTCACCTCCACCGACCGCTTTAAACTTAAGGAAGCTTTTATACAATTCCTATATCTTTGCAGATCACCTTTTGCACCTCTTCTACCTGGGTGGTCCCGATTTCCTTGCTAAGGGCGCAGACAAGAAGGACCGCAACATAGTTGGGGTACTTAATTCGCTTGGAGAGGAGGTTGGAAGCAGGTTGTTAAGGACCAGGAGGCTGGCCCACGAGGCGATAGAGGTTATCGGTGGCCATCAGGTCCACCCGGTAACCGGGGTACCCGGTGGTATGTCGGCGGGAATAACAGAGGATGAAAGGGGGCGACTTAAAGAAATTGCCGATAACGCCCTGGGGTTTGCCGAGGATTCTCTCGATCTCTTCCATACGAAGTGGTTCGACGAGGACCGCATGGGCTATCTGCTGAGGAACTCGGATTTCTCCCTGAACACCTATTACATGGGCTTGGTTGATCGGGATGGACGGGTATCGTATTACGACGGCAGGGTCAGGGTTATCGATCCTGCCGGCGAAAAGCTCTTTGAGGTCAACGAAGAAGAGGTGGAGGACCTGCTGAGAGAGCACGTCGAGCCCTGGACTTACGTAAAGTTTCCTTACCTTAAGGAGGTTGGCTGGAAGGACTTTTCCCCGGGGCCAGAGAGTGGAATATTCCGGGTCGGGCCTCTGGGGAGGCTAAACGTCGCTGACGGGATGAAGACCGACCGGGCCCAGGGGGAATACGAGAGGTTTATGGAGTATTTTGACGGAGGTCCGGTCCACCACACCTACGCTTATCACTGGGCGAGGTTGGTCGAGCTGCTGCAGGCGGCCGAGCGTATGGTCGAGTTATCTCGCCGTGAAGACCTGACTGGAGAGGAGGTCAGAAACGAGACCGGAGCGCCCGGAAGTGGCGTGGGCGTTATCGAGGCCGCGCGGGGGACTTTGATACATAGCTACGAGCTGGACGACAACGCGGTGGTCAGGGGGGCGAACATGATCGTACCTACCACCAACAACAGTGCCGCCTTATCGATCTCTATCCGTGACTCCGCACTGCAAGCGATCGAAAGAGACGAAGCCGACGAAGGTGTTCTAAACCAGGTCGAGATGGGCTTTAGGCCCTACGACCCCTGTCTGGCGTGTTCGACCCACTCAATTGATGGCGGGATGGACATCGGCGTACAGATTTATGATAGCAATGGTGAGCCAGTAAAAGAGTTGAGTAGATAGATCAAAATAATTCACCTGGAGGCTTTATGAAGTTAACAGATTCTGACCAGGACCTCGTTGCAGAAGTTGAAGAGTTGAGTGGAGAGAACCTTTACGCTTGCTTTCAGTGTGGGAAGTGTTCTGCAAGCTGTCCGTTCACTGACGAAATGGATGAACTGCCTAACCAGCTAATCCGGCGCGTGCAGATAGGTGACAGACGGATCCTTCAGTCGAAGACCCCGTGGGTGTGCGCGTCCTGCTTGAGCTGCGAGGTTGAGTGCCCGAAGGGCAACGACATACCGGCAATTATGGAGGCGGTAAGGGAGATCACCTTGAGGAGTAACGTCGACGAGACCGACTTGAGAGATCTGGACACCAGGGGCCTGCCAGAGATCGCCCTGGTGAGCAACTTCAGAAAGAAGACGGGTTGATAACATGGAAGAGCTTCTATACTACCCAGGCTGTAGTTTAAAGGATACCGCAATTGGCTTCGAGGAGTCCGCCATATATGCATCTCGTCAGCTCGGAATAGAACTAAAGGAGATGGAACGCTGGAACTGTTGTGGCACCGTGTATTCGTTGACGGCCGATAACCTGATGAAGCAGCTGGGGCCAGTGCGCAACCTGGTCCACGCCCAAGAAGAGGGTTACGAGAAAGTTTACACGCTCTGTTCTATGTGTGACAACACGCTGAAAAGATCTAATCGGCTGGTTAAGAACGACCCGGAAAAACTCGAGAAGATCAATAGCTTTATGGACCGGGAGGAGGACTACCTCGGCGAGGTCACCGTGAAACATTATCTCGAGCTGTTGAGAGACGAGCTTGGCTGGGATGCGGTGAGGGAGCCCGTGAGGGAACCCCTCAAAGGTTTAAATGTTGCCCCGTATTACGGCTGTATGTTGACCCGTCCGAAGGAGATAGGGCTGGACGACCCCCATAACCCCACCGTGCTGGAAGATTTTATCAGCAGTCTTGGGGCTGAACCCGTTGATTACCCCTATCACTCAGAGTGCTGTGGGTCATACAACACGGTTGAAAAGAAGGATATAGTCCTCAAGCAGGCCGGAAAGATAACGAGTTCCGCCGCCGCCGCAGGCGCTGACCTCATTATCACCTCCTGTCCCTTATGTCACTATAACCTGGATACGAGGCAGAGCGAATATATTCGACGGGAAAACTCGAGCAAACCGGTCCCCGTTCTATATATAACACAGTTGATGGCCGTTGCATACGGCAATTCCGACGTTTGCAAGTTTGATAAGCATGCGATAGACCCGAGAGAAGCGTTAGCTCTCGAGAACAAAGCTTTGAAGGAGAGGTGATAGTGTGTCCCCGAGCAACGAAGACCAGGAAACAGTTAGAATTCACATAATGGGCAAGGAATACGAGGTCCCAAAGGGACTGACTATGATGGATGCAATTGAACACAGTGGTTATCGATTGATCAGAGGGGTGGGATGCCGGGGGGGTTTTTGTGGGGCATGCGCTACCTTGTACCGCCTGGAGGGGGATTACAAGCTTTACGCCGACCTGGCATGTCAGAAGACGGTGGAGGACGGAATGTACCTCATGCAGCTCCCATTTACCCCCGCAGGACGGAAGACTTACGATATCGAGGAGATCGGGAGAGATGGCAACCCTCTGCTGGAGAACTATCCGGAGGTTGCCAGGTGCGTGTCCTGCAACACCTGTACCAAGGCCTGCCCCCAGGACCTTGAAGTGATGGATTTCATCAACGAGGCGATCAGGGGGAACATCGAGAACGTCGCCAGCATGTCCTTTGACTGTATTCAGTGCGGGATATGTGCGGCCAGGTGTCCCGCGGAAATTCCCCATCACCACGTAGCCCAGATGGCCCGTCGGGTCTATGGTAAACATAACCTGCCCAAGTCGGACCACGTTGCCGCGAGGGTCCGAGAGATCGAAGGAGGAGAGTTCGACGAGTCTTTACAGGAAATTACCAGTCTTTCACGGGAGGTCCTTGAAGAGAGATATGAGAGTAGAGAGATCGAATAAGAACCAGGAAGACCCCTATCTTCCGAGGATGAGGGAGTCGATTGAGAAGGTCGAAGCGACGAGAGAGGAAAGGATAGATCAGGAGGTGGAACCTCTTGATCCCAAGACGCGGGATAAGGTCCTGAACGAATTCCATCCCGACTATATTGAATCGGCCTTTAGAGAAGTGAATGTCGGCCCAAATGCCGGGGAAATGATGCCCAAAGAACTCGTTGACTTGCTGGAAGCATACCCGAAGTACGACCCGTCCGAGGTCAACCTGGCAAAGGTGGAAAAGGAAGTGGACGTGTTGATTATCGGCGGGGGCGGAGCAGGAAACATCGCTGCCTACTGGGCTGTACAGGAGGGGCTGGACCCGTCAGACATACTGATTGCGACCAAGTTACGTAACGGGGACTCGAATTCGGTGATGTCTCAGGGAGGCGTACAGGCAGCCGATAGAGAGGAGGATAGCCCCGTACAGCACTATCTCGACATCATGGGTGGCGGTCACTACGCCAACAAGCCCGATTTGGTCGAGACACTTGTCAGGGACGCGCCAAAAATGATCGAGTGGCACGAGGACCTAGGGGTAATATACGATAAAGACGGCGATGGGGCCATGAAGGAACTGCACGGCGGTGGAACGTCGCGAAAGAGGTTACATTCAGCCAAGGATTATACCGGACTGGAGATCGTCAGGGTGGTTAGGGACGAGGTAAGAAACATGGCCATCCCCGTGAAGGAATTTGCCCCGGCGGTGGAATTGCTTACCGACGCCGACGGGACAGTCACAGGGGCGCTACTGTTTAACATGGAGACGGACAAGTACTCCGTCGTCAAGGCTAAATCGGTCATCCTGGCCACCGGAGGATTCGGCAGACTGCACATACAGGACTTCCCCACCACAAACCACTACGGGGCGACCGCTGATGGCTTGATCCTAGGTTACCGGGCCGGAGCCAACATGCTGGATATGGACACGGTTCAATATCACCCGACCGGCGCCGCTTACCCCCAACAGATAATGGGTCTTCTGGTTACAGAGAAGGTCAGGAGTTCAGGTGCCTATCCAGTAAACAGCGAAGGAGAGTTCTTTACCTTCAACCTTGAACCCAGGGACGTGGAAGCGTCGATGCTGATCAGGGAGTGTCGGGACGTGGAACATGGTGGACGGGATAACGGGGTGGAGACTCCCGGAGGGATAACGGGCGTCTGGCTCGACACACCGATGATCGACATGAAGCACGGAGAGGGGACGTTCGAGAAGAACCTGGAATATATATACCGTCTCTACACTCGGTTCGGCATAGATCCAACGGAGGATCCCATACTCGTATACCCGACCCTTCACTACCAGAACGGGGGAATAGAGATCGACAACGACGGACACACGGCCGTAGAAGGCCTGCTGGCAGCGGGAGAAGTTGAAGGAGGAGTCCACGGCAAGAATAGGTTGATGGGAAACTCGATTATGGACTACAACGTCTTCGGAAGGCGGGCCGGCATAGCAGCGGCCAGAAGGGCAAAAGGTGAGAGCGAATGGGGAGAAGTCTCTCTGGAACACGTGGAAAGATACGTAGATAAGTTAAGGGAGAGTGACGTAGATATGCAGAAACGCTCACCCATGCTTATACCTGATTACCGCGGAGAACGTACACAGGGGAGGACGCTTGACCTTCTGGACCCAAGCTGAAGGGGGGAAAGAGAAAAACCGCGACGGGAGATCACAACCCCGGGGGACCCTGGATCGATTACTTAAGCCGGTTTCTCGGAATCATGATAAATAAACTCACATAGGATGGTGTAAAGATAATGAGCGAAAGGGCGATAATGACGGGTAAATATTTTATGAACGGTGACGAGGCCTGCGCCGAGGGTGCGATTGCCGCTGGT
The DNA here is from genome assembly GCA_018334595.1 of Candidatus Bipolaricaulota bacterium. Taxonomy (GTDB): domain Bacteria; phylum Bipolaricaulota; class Bipolaricaulia; order M55B111; family M55B111; genus M55B111. Next base: position 5,174 of record JAGXLQ010000069.1, read on the forward strand.
TGCCGTTTCTTTGCCGGATATCCCATAACTCCGCAGTCAGAAATTGCGGAGAGGATGTCGAAGAGGATGCCTCAGGTCAATGGGACGTTTATTCAGATGGAGGATGAGTTGAGTTCGATTGCCGCCGTTCTCGGTGGAGCCTGGGGCGGCAAGAGGTCAATGACGGCAACGTCAGGACCGGGTTTTTCTCTCATGATGGAAAACATCGGCTTGGGAATGATGACAGAAACTCCGTGCGTCATAGCGGATATCCAACGGGGCTCCCCTTCCACAGGTCTGCCGACTGCAGTGGGTCAGGGCGACATGATGCAGGCTCAGTGGGGATCACATGGAGATTATGGCGTTATCGCTTACGCACCGACTTCGCCCCAGGAAATGTTTGACTATACCGTCAAGGCGTTCAACAGGTCCGAGCAGTACAGGATGCCTGTTTTTGTAATGGCCGACGAGAAGATCGGGCACATGCGTGAGCGCGTGGAAATCAGGGAGGAGGATATCGACATCTACCCGCGCCGCAGGCCAAACGTCGACCCCGAGGATTTTCTACCGTTCAAGCCGGGAGATGATCTGGTGCCCCAGATGGCCTCTGCTGGCGAGGGATACCGCGTTCACGTCACCGGGCTAACTCACGACTACAAGGGTCACCCAAAGCTCGACGTGGAGACGCAGAAGGAACTGGTCGGACGCCTGGTCGACAAGGTCGAAAAGAACAAGGACGACCTAGTTGAGGTCGAAGCCAGGGGCATGGAGGACGCCGAGGTTATGATCGTCTCCTATGGCATGGCCTACCGGACTGCGATGGGTGCGTATAAGAGGGCCCGTGAGCGTGGAATTAAACTGGGCATAGTCCGTCTGATAACGGTCTGGCCATTCCCCGATGAGCAGATACGTGAGTTAAGCGAGGGGCTCAAGGGGGTAGTTATGCCCGAGATAAACCTGGGGCAGCTGGTGAAAGAGGTAGAGAGGGTGGCTTCGCCCGGCGCCGAGGTGAAGCTTGTGCCACATGCGGGCGGAGGGCTGCACGACCCCGGGGACATCTTGCGCGAAGTTGAGAGCCTTCTTTAACGTTGTCCGTTCCTGCCCCCCAACCCGAGTGAAAAATTTTACAAGGAGGTAAATATGTCGGAAGAAATAAGCGAAGAGGAGCTGTTGGAGAAGGCCAAAAAACCGGGCCGTGATGCGCTCAAATTCCATCCCTTTTACCGGGGAAAAATTCAAACCAACCCGAAGTGCGCTATTAGAGACTTCAACGATTTTGGGATTTGGTATACCCCCGGGGTTGCCGAGCCCTGCAGGGAGATAAGTGAAAATCCAGAGAAGGTTTTTGAACACACGAACAAGGCTAACATGGTAGCGGTAGTTTCGGACGGTACGCGGGTGCTGGGACTGGGCAATATTGGGCCCAGGGCGGGTCTTCCCGTCATGGAGGGTAAGGCGCTGCTGTTCAAATACCTGGGCGGCATAGACGCGTTCCCGATTACTCTTGACACGGAGGACCCAGAAGAGATCATCCGTACGGTGAAGATCCTTGAACCCTCATTCGGGGGGATAAACCTGGAAGACATAGCCAAACCAAAGTGCTTTCCCATT
>JAGXLQ010000070.1 GCA_018334595.1 Candidatus Bipolaricaulota bacterium
CGTCAATACTTTTTTATTCAATTTACATACCTCCTTTGATAAGATGTGACTTGGTTAAATCGATGTATAATCTTTCCATCATTTTCCTCCGCCCTGTCGGGCGATTTGATCGTCTTTATCGGGAGTTACCATCCCGAAAGAAACTGAGGGCAAAGGAAAAATCAGAGGAATTTGGCACGGAAGGAAGGGAATTGCGGGCGGTTTTGCTAACTTACGCCGTCTTCGTTATACTTTATTGATAGATGGTTTAAGTATTTAAAATACATGGAGGTAGTCATGAACCCGGTTAAATCAAACGAATACATCGAAAAAAGGGAAGGAGTATGTGGCGGCAAAGAGGTCATAAAAGGCCATCGAATCCCGGTCTGGGAGATAGCTGAAGTCTATAACATGGGTGCCGACTGGGGCGAGCTTGCCACTCGGTTCGAGACCCTTTCCGTGCTGGAAATCAGGGAGGCTATCGATTACTACGAGGAGAACAAGGAAACCATCGACCAGCAAATTGAAGAGAACAAGTTGGAAAACATCTTGGATTCCGACATCCCTAACTCCCACGTATTGAATGGCAGCTCCTAAACCGGAACATACCCACCCCGCACTATATTTCGATGAGGATAGTTCAAATCGTACCGTGGTCGAAGCTTTGCGGGACGAGGGTTACGACGTACTATCAACCTATGAGGCGGGCAACGGAGGAAACAGCGACGAGGAACAGTTAAAGTTCGCCATCTCCCGGAAACGTGCTCTCTTCTCCTTCGACCGTGGTGATTTCACACAGATACATAATGAATGGTGGAAAAAAGACCGGAAGCATTTCGGTATAATCCTGGCCATCCAACAGAAAACCACCGAAAAACAGCTGATAAGTCAGTTAAAGCAAGATATTTTTGAAGGTCGGACCAAGGACCAGTTGAAGAACCAGATCCTTTGGTTATCCCACTAAATAAACCACTACCAGCTACTCCAGCACCGTGATCCCCGCCTCCCGGTAGATTTCCTCCAGCCTCCTGGGAGAAAAGTCCAAATAGTGCTTTTCCAACACGGTATCGGGCGTCCGGCCGCAAAAGGCGTCGATATATGTCGAATCCACGCCCAGGGTCGCCATCTCTGACGCGAACCATTTACGCAGCTTCGGAGCAGTAATCTTCACACCTGACTCCTCGGATGCCTTACCGAACGCTTGATTTAACTCGTTCTTGCTGACCTGAAATAACCGATCGTCTCCTTGTTCCCGGTGTGGCAAGAAATCGTTTAGCACGCGTTCCGCCTCGAAGTTGTAAAAGCTTACCCAGGTCTTTTTGGTACGGGATCGTTTATCCGGGGTAAGCATCCTCCGTTCCAGATCCACGTTCTCCATCTGCAGCTCCCGCAACTCGCTCGATCGCAGTCCACTTGTAGCGTACGTGAGAAACATCGCTTTGTACCTGGCGGTATTTAGATGTTGGTAAAAGGATTGTAGCTCCTCCTTGGACGGAACCTTCGTCGGATTCGGCCCAACCGTTGGAATCTTGAAGCTCTCCGCCAAGTCGGATTCGAGGTACTCACGGAAGAAGACCCGCAGGGCGGAGACCACGTTCTGGTGTTTGGATCGACTCATCGGTTTCTCCAAGGACAGATACTCAACTATGTCATCCTCTTTAATTCTTCCCGGGCTCTTCCCGGTTTGCTCCAGCAACCTGCTTATGTAGCGAGTATGCTGGTTCACGGTGGGTTCGCTTCTGTTTAGGGCGATTCGGGCAAAGTCCCGGTAATCTTTCAGCACCTCTTCGGTAGACTTTCCTGCGGTGCGAGACGAAGCTTCCGTGTCGAGCTCGGAATCAGGGAAAGGCGGTCCGGCTTTCTCATCCGATCCTTTTTCCAGCCGTCCCAGCACCAACCGCAGGGCGTTTTCTGCGACCTTGGATACGTTGAGGCCGAACTGCTTGGCTTTTTCGTGGACCTCGGGATTGACCGTGATGTTAACTCTTTTTTTCGTCATGCTATCCCCTGAAGATATTATTAGTCAGGCCTGCAGACTAATAGTCTGTAGCTTTCGCGGGGTACTTTATGGTAAAAACACGCGTATGTCAACGATAAGGAAGAGGTTCGCGGCCAGGTTGAAGGAGTTACGAGAAGAAAGAGGGATTTCCCGTCAAGAGTTGTGCCGGAAAGCAGGATTTCACCGAACTTATATTGGCAAGATCGAACGGGGGGAGAAAAGCCCAAGCCTTGAAGCAATCGAAATAATTGCCGAAGAGTTGGACGTCAGTATAGTTAAACTGTTTGACTTCAATAATAAGATTGACGAGGAAAGTAAATAACTCCGTCATCAAAAATCTTTAGTGTGCTAAAGACTGGCGGATCCGGACCCCAGTGCAGCAAAAACCACCTAATATCACTTTAACTCCGGGAGAACCAGCCAACTCGTCCTATCCAGGGTCCGCCGTAGGAGAGAAACGGCCAGTGTGTCCCTCTCACTTAGACGCCAATTTACCGCCGACAGGACGATATAAGGAATCGGGTATACCTAGCTTGGAACCGCTTGAGCGTGGATCCCTCTACCCGACTCCATACTTTTTCTTCAATGTCCTCAAGTTCGTATTGATCAGCTTATGAGCAAGTCCACGACTGATATCGTATGTATCGGCAATCTCCCGATATGACCTGCCTCGGCGTTTGGCTCGTTTGACTTTTTGAATCTTGTCCTGCTCGTTCGGATCCTCAACGAGCTTCCCGTCCTCATCAACCTTAAATCCAAATGGTACTCTACCTGTCCACTCTCCCTGTTGTTTTTTGTGATCCAGGGCATCCTCCGTTCTCTCGGCGACGGTTTCCCGCTCCCACTGAGCAACGGTTGCCAGCAAATTCATCACCATTCGGCCATTAGCCGTAGTGGTATCGAAACTGTCCTTAACACTGGCCAGTGCCACGTCCTCGGATCCGAATATATCGTCGATCAATCTTCCGAGGTCCTTGACCGATCTGGTCAGCCGATCGAGCTTGTAAATCACTACTACGTCGATGCTATCGTCCTTGATCTCCTCTATAAGCGACTGCAGCCCCTCTCTATTGAGGTCCTTGGCACTTGCCCCGGCATCGCTAAAGCTATCGACGAGCTCGTAATCTTTTGCCTTGCAGTAGGCCTCAATACGATCATGCTGGTTTTGAAGAGATTGACCGTCCTCGGATTGTTCTCTTGTTGATACTCTTGTGTAGGATACGGCCCGTTTCGGGGTATTTTCTTCGTTCATTTTATCATCAACTTTAGTATATATTACAGTATAGAAAAGCAGATTTCAAATTCTATCGTTCACAAAACGACCGTTTAATGAACGGTTTCACCCCAATACTGCCGGTCAAATCTCTTCCGGTGAAGCAAATCCGATTCATTTTTGGTCAACTTCCCCATGAGCACAATAATCGACCCTGCCCCAGTAAGGCTGGCCGATCGAAAAGGCAAATATGGGGCGTTCAGAGGGATCTCTCAGAGCGGATTTCCGAATCTGCTTCTATCTCCAAAACCGGACACTACCCCCCCTTGTTTCGCCCTATGAGCCGGGATCTTAGGAGGCTTATGAGCCCAGGTTCGAGCCTAAACCGACTTTGAGATCTACCCGACAGCAGAACTGATCCTTGTTGTTCCTTATGGATCACATACCTTATCAATCACAAAACTTAATAGTTGCGCGAGAACCAAACATAGCTCATCAACGAAAGTGTTGGACCGGTAACGATCTGGCCAATAATTGCCGCGAGTGGCGAGAGAAAGAGAATTTTGAGCAGCCAATAGCCAGATAGCTGGAAGGAGCATTTCTAATTTTTTGCCCGGCAGGCTGAATTTGACCGACCTGCCGGGTTTTTAACGATACATATGATTTGGGGATAACTGTCACCAAGAAGAAATAAAAGGGGCAGAGTCTCTTTCCAGTTGACCCTTCCTCCCACCCTAAAGGATATAAGGTAAGCCAATACCGGTTTAACGGTTTGCGAATCAGCCACTGAGAAACGCAATATCCCCCTCCAATCTTCTGTTTTCCGTCATTGGATTTCATGTAATCCAAAAAACCCTCTGTCTTATATAACGAGTAATTACCAGATCACCGAGCATATTTTCCTCTCGGTTAAGTGAAATCGGCCTAAGAACAATCTTTTTGAATGAGCGAGCGGACGAAGGATTTGTTCGGTCGTAACTTTTAAAAAGGAGTATGATTTATGAAAAAGTTTACTTTTTTACTGAGCGCTGAACAAAGGAAATTTCTTGAGGATCGGGCCGAAAGACAGGACAGGAGTACGGGCTACATCTTGAGAGAATTGATCGACGCCGAACTCGACGTTAAGGAAGAAAATCAGGGTGATACCGATGAAGAAAGCAACTAATTCAGAGACGGACAACCGGATACTGGAGTCGGCACTGCACTACCGCAACGAGTACGGGTTTCCGGTAATTCCAGTCAACATCACCTCGGAGAACAAAACTCCCCACGTATCGTGGAAAAAGTACCAGGACGAATTGCCGAATGAAGAGCAAATCCATAAATGGTGGAATTGGTGGCCGAATGCCGGCGTGGGGATAGTGACGGGAAAAGTCAGCGGACTGCTGGTGCTGGACGTCGATACCGATGAGGGCTGGGAATACGTGAGAGAAGAAAAACGGATCGGGAGTGAGCCCACACCCGTAGTCAGAACAGGAAGTGGACACCATATTTACTACAAACATCCGGATGAACAAGTCAAAAACGAGGTCAGGCTGGGTGAAGAAAAGTACGGGCTAGATATAAGGGCGGAAGGTGGTTTCGTGGTTGCACCACCGAGCGTACATAATAACGGGAAACGTTACCGATGGATAAACAATATATCCAACAACGATCTCCAGGATCCGCCCAACTGGCTTCTCGAGGAGATAGAGGGGTCGGAGTCGAAAGGGGTAGCGGATCTGAGTTTTGATGAGATCGAAGATGGGGTCCCGCACGACCAAAGGAATGTAGCCGCGGCCAGAATGGCAGGAAAGCTTTTCAGAATGTACGGTGCGGACAGCAAAGAGTTGGTGTGGAAGGAGCTGAAAGATTGGAATACCAACAACGAACCCCCGTTAGATGAAAGCGAGCTGACGGATGTCTTCCGTTCGATCAAGAGGGCAGAACAAAATTCTTCAAGCGACGACGCGGCAAAGGGGATGGGAACATCCAACTCGGACAAAAAATCACATACGCAACTTGCCAGCGAGTTTCTCGAGACCGAACAGGAGGCAGGCAGACATTGGCAGTACGTACCGGAATCGGAGGTGTTTTATCAGTACCTCGAGGAAAGTGGGGTATGGACTAAGACCAGGGACCAATACCTGAGATCAGAAGTTAGGGGTTTCGCCGTGAAAGCCTCGAGGAAACTTGACAAAACCCACTCGATCAACGAAATCATCGGCGCCATAAAGGACCTGTTATCCTACCCGGAGAACAAGGACAAACTGGACCCGGCAGACGACCCAAATCTAGAACTAATCAACGTCGAAAACGGCATGCTCAACTGGAAGGATTCTCAACTGACCGAGCATGAGCCCGATTATTACTCGACGCTACAGCTACCGATAGAATACGACCCGAGCGCCAGCTGCGAGCTCTGGGAGAAGACTCTTAAGCAGTGGGTACCACAAGAGGATACGAGAAAATTCCTCCAGGAGTTTATCGGCTACTCACTGATTCCGGATACCTCCCGGCAGAAATCGATTATTCTCTATGGATCAGGTAGCAACGGTAAATCGACATTTCTCGAGGTAATAGGTGCCCTGTTCGGTGAGAGCAACCTAACACATATACCTCTGCACCGGCTGGCAAATAGATTTGAGACTGGCAAGCTACAAGGGAAGTTGGTCAACATCTGTCCCGATATCGACTCGAACTATATCGAGAGCACGGGACTCCTTAAGACGTTGATCGCCGGGGAGACGCTGCGGGCGGAAGAAAAATACAAGCCGAGTTACGACCTCAACCCAATTGCTCGACTGATATTCTCAGCAAACGAACTGCCAAACGCCAGCGACAAGACAGAGGCCTGGTACCGGCGGTTCGAGTTCGTCGAGTTCCCCCGCAAGTTTAAGCCGGAGGACGAGGGTTACAATCCGAACCTGAAACATGATTTACTTGACGAGCTTCCCAGAATATTTAACTGGGCTCTGGAAGGATTAAGGAGATTGAAAGAGAGTGGCCGCTTCGCTGTATCGGAGTCGATGAAACGGTCAAAATCTCGATACCGGGCTGTCAACGATTCGGTCAAGTACTTTTATGAGGAGAAAGTATTCGAGGGAGGGGTGGATGATTTCCTGCCAACGGAATACCTGTACCGCAAGTTCAAAAGCTTTTGTGACGACGCTGGGATGAATACGGTCAGCAGACGGAAGTTCACAAAACGGCTGAACGAGCTCGGCCTTGAGAAAACCAGACAGAGGGTGGAAACCTGCAAGGAACACGGTCGATACAAGTGCTTTGAGTGCGAGAGCTCTGACAGCATAAAGAGATCACAGTTACGGGGTTTTATAGGAATTAGATTATCGATGTAGGTGATCGTGACGGTATTTGACAATTTGTGACGGTATTTGTTCCAGGCAAAATCATGTCCTGGTCTGCAATGTGCCAGGTGTGACAGGTAAAGATCAAAACCGAAATTATTTTGTTTTTATAATTATTATTTGGAGATACGATAAGAACCTGCCACCACCTGGCACAACCGTCACATAGCACACATCAAGGGTACTAGGCCCGTCACAAGCAC
>JAGXLQ010000002.1 GCA_018334595.1 Candidatus Bipolaricaulota bacterium
CGAGGACGTTAATACCTTTGGCAATACCGGGAGCGTAGAGGCCCTGGACGTTGACTTCCCTGGTGCGGAGGGCCTGTACTCGATTACGAACTACCCGAGGAGGTCCGTGGACGTCCCCGGGTCCCTACAAGGTTTCGATGAAGAGTTCAGGGATAGGGTCGGGGTAGGACCGGATGGGAGGGACCCGAAAAACGGCAAGATAGTCGACTCCTCCCATTACTGGGTCCCGTGGGAAAACACGCACTTCATCCGTGACGCAGTCCGTTCCTGTGGCTGGCAGGGAGATAGGGATACAGGGCGTCTCATCGGTGCCCTGGCGGGTACGGTCGTTTGGGGCTCCGACAGCCACCCTCAGGGTAGTAAATACATTAGGGCAGTTGACCATCAGGGTTTTCACTCCCAGTATATCCAGCAGGTCCAGGGGGGGAGACTATCGATAGTCGCTGAACTCCCCCCGGAAGACGGGGAGTACGAACCTCTGGCCGTTCTTTGATTGTAATGACCCCATGGAACTAGTCAGCCAGATACTATTCGGCCTGTTAAACGGTGTAACCTGGGGTATCTTACTCGCGTTGATAAGTTCCGGCCTCAACGTAATATTTGGCCTGCTGGGGATAGTGAACGTCGCTCACGGCTCCTTCTATATGGTGGGGGCGTATCTTGCCTGGCTCATTACCACCCAACTTGGATCGTTCTGGCTCGCTCTGTTTCTGGCCCCACTTATAGTTGGAATGCTGGGGATATTGGCGGAATTCATATTGAAACCCGTTGAACAAAACCACACCCTGTCTGTCCTGGGGACGTTCGGGGTCACCCTCGCCCTACAGGGTTCCGCGTTGACCATATGGGGCGGCGCACCAAAACGTCTATCGGCTCCGGTCGGGTGGAAATTTTCCCTGTTTGGGACGGGCTATTCATACTATAGGATAATTGCTGCGGCGATATCGCTTATCACCCTGATCTGCCTTTGGTTTTTGCTTGAAAGGACGGACGTTGGGTTGAAGTTCCGCGCGGTACAGGAGGACCCGGAACTCAGCGTTGCTGCCGGGATACGGGTTCCGCTGGTCTACAGCCTGGGTTTCGGTCTGGGGGCCGCTCTGGCCGGGCTCAGCGGCGCGCTGGTTGCCCCAACCGTATCGATTACCCCGGAAATGGGGCTCAGGATTTTCGCCATAGTGTTTCTAATTGTGATTGCCGGGGGCCTGGGGAGGATCTGGAACGCCGTCCTGTTTGCGATAGTCTTTTCGGTCGTTAGGGGCCTGTTGACAACCTTCTTCAATCCGACTGCTGCGTTGATAGCGACCTTTGTACTCGTGTTGGTGTTTTTGCTGTTGAGAAAGAATTTACCGACCTCCAGGGGGTGAGAGGTTGTCAGGGGGAAGTAAGCGTTATCTGATGAAGGCCGTTGCCTCGTCCGTTGCCGTAACCTCCATCGGTGTCTTGCCGCTCTTCCTGGGGAGGTTTCAGGTAGTCCTGTTGACCGAGGTCATCATATGGGGAGTGTTCGCCCTCTCTTTTAACCTGATTTACGGATACACCGGTATGTTAAGCTTTGGCCAGTCCATGTTCTTCGGGGCCGGGGCTTACATTTTAACCTATGGGATAATCTGGGAGTTCGGCCTCCCCCTCAGCCTGGTCATGGTTGCCCTGGGTGGGGCCCTTCTGGGCCTGATTGTCGGGGCGGTAGCGGTCAGGGTCCGGGGGGCAAAGTTCTTCCTCGTGACCCTCGTGGGAGCGATACTGTTTCACCTCATCGCCCTGGACAACCGTTGGCTGACCGGAGGGGACGATGGACTGCTTGTCCCCCTGCAGTTTAGGGGGATAACGGAAAACTTTTATTTGATCTACGGGTTTGGTTTGTTTGTTGGCCTGGTGACTTTTGCCATAGTTAAGTCACCGGTGGGATTGGTCTTTAGGATGATCAAAGGCGACAGGGAGAGGGCCGAGCTGCTGGGCTACTGGACTGATGGATACAGAATTCTGTCGTTCGCCATCGGTGGGGCCATAGCTGCTCTGGCCGGGGGCTTGTACGGGTACACGACGGGGTTCGTCTCCGCGGATTTTTTCCACTGGAGCTATTCCGCGGACGCGGTGGTCTGGACGGTACTGGGTGGATCGGGTACGATCGCCGGACCATTCGTCGGGGCTGCCCTGCTGACCTTTATTCGAGAGGTCCTGTCGTCGACCTGGGGGGTTGTTTACCCGGTTCTTGTCGGGCTGCTCCTGGTCGGTTTGGTGCTTGGGTTCCCCGACGGCGTGGTCGGTCTTCTCGGCCGGATTTCCTCTAGGTACTCGGACAAGAAGGGGGCGGATGGCGGATGAAAGAACTGCTTGTCACCAGAGGGCTGGGCTTGGAAATCGACCGCAAGAATATCATCAGGGACGTCGATACCTCCCTTGCCGTCGGTGAGATAAAGGGGGTTATGGGCCCGAACGGAGCGGGCAAATCCACGTTCCTCCGGCTATTGGCGGGCGAGTTGTGCCCCACGTCCGGCGAGATCGCCCTGCGTGGCGAGGACATGACTTCCAAACCGGCGAGGGAATTTAACAAAAGCGGTATATCTTACGTAAGCCAGCGCCCAGGACCTTTCCCCGATTTGACCGTCGAGGAAAACGTCAGGGGGGCGGTCCAACGTGGGTCTCTCTTCTCGAGGAGGTCGGTCCGGAGTAAGGTCGATACCCTTGTGGATTTGATCGGCATACAGGCGAAGTTAGGCCTTTCCGCCAGGGAGTTGTCTTACGGAGAGATGAGGACCCTCGACGTAGGCATGGCCCTTGCTTCCGAGCCCGTCTTGCTTCTTGCCGACGAGCCGACCGCCGGCGTCAGCGGCGACGTCGCGGATGAGATAATTACGTTGCTGAAGGGGTTATGCCGATCCAATGACGGTCGACGCTTCGGCCTCGATGGCCTAATTTTCGTTGAACACGACAAGGGGACGGTCTTCCACCTTGCGGATCGGGTCGGTTTTCTCCGAGAGGGGAGGTTTGTGGTTGAAGGCTCCCCCGAGGAAGTCCGTGAGAATCGGGCGGTCGTTCAGTATCTTGCCGAGCACGGGGTTGACTAGAGCCCGAATCGAGTGCTTCTGCCACGAAAGGGATCGATATAGGGAGGTGTAAATAATGGGTATGGATCTACTCCAACTACGGGACTTTTCGGTATACTACGAGAAGTTCGAAGCGGTACAGTCGTTGAGGATGGCAATTGGCACTGGAGAAGGTGTCGGTTTGATGGGGAGGAACGGCGCCGGGAAGACCTCCGTGCTAAAAGGGGTTATGGGGCTGGTGAAGACGTCGGGAACGAGGCTCTACAAGGGCCAGGACCTGGGCGCACACAGGCCATATTCCCTTCGCGGACTGGGGATTGCTTACCTACCCCAGGAGGAGAGGGTATTTAACGGCATGACCGTCGAGGAGAACTTGCGCCTCGGACCCCGGCGGGGCGGGGAGATAGATAGGGCGTTGAGCCTCTTCCCGGAGTTGAGGGGCCATCTCTCACAGATGGGAGCTACCCTGTCCGGAGGTGAACAGGTGATGCTCTCGCTCGCCAGAACGGTCTCGGCTGAACCGGAGTTGTTGCTTCTCGACGAACCTACGGAAGGGTTGATGCCGGAGCTGGAGGGACGGTTGACCCAGAAACTGGTGTCCTTGGTTGATGGTGGGGCAACCGTTGTAGTTGCCGAGCAGAACCAGAACTTCCTCGAACGGGTCTGCTCCCGCGTTTATCACTTGAAGGAGGGAAGGCTTGCCCGGGTGAGGGAGTTTGACGAAGGGCGCTGATGCCGGAAAACGCCGCGACCGCCCTCCCGCTACCCGGTAGCAAGAAGGCTTACTGTAATACAACTTTAGTTAACGGAAGCCGATTATCCTGACAGCCTTAGAGCACACGTAGGTTCCGATCCTAACTACCCAGGGGGAGGCCGGGCCGAAAACCTCCGACGGCCAGCTCCATGGCCTGAGCGCTTACGACGTTTCTGCTGACGAAAAGCCCTTGGAGATAAGGTGGTTGTCGTCGATGGGAATGAACTTGAATTTTAGGTTTAAGATTTTTTTCATATAAAGTATTATTTAACAATGAGAATAGGCGGTTGCGGGAATTTGTCTCAACGTATTCGGAATACGAGGAGGAAAAATATGATCGACAACGAAGTCTTGAAAGCAATTCGTGAGAGGAAGATGGTGTTCAAATTTAAGGACGAGCCTCTTAAGGAAGACCAAATAAACGCGGTTTTACAGGCAGGTTACTGGTCGGAGAGTTTTGGAAACTGCGAACCGTGGCAATTTATCGTCGTCGACGAGAAGGAGACCAAGGAAAAGCTCTACGAACTTACAAAGCGCGTGACGATCTATACTGCAGGGATAAAGAACGCGCCTGTAACCATTGCCATAGCCATTACCGGTTGTGGGACGAGTCATTACATCGAGGAAGGGGCCGTTGCCGCTCACAATATGGCCCTGTCGGCCCATAGCATTGGACTTGGTGCCTACTGGCTTGACGTGTACGACATTGAGAACAGGAAGAACTCGGTCGAGGCGGACGCGAAACGGCTCCTGGGCTTACCGGAAGAGATGAGGCTGACTTATTTTCTCCCTCTGGGAATCCCGGATCAGAGGAGGGAACAGACGATAGCGCGACTTGACGACATGATACATTACAACAAATTTGGAAACGCTTAATTAGGGGATAACGTGTAGCCCCCATCCCGTAAGGAGGTGGGGGCTATTTTTCTTCAGTTACCCACGAGAACGATCGTTTACGTCCCAAACAGCCTATCTCCGGCATCTCCCAGTCCTGGATGTATGTACCCTTTTTCGTCCAGCCTTTCGTCAACAGCGGCGGTATATATGGGGACGTTTGGGTGTTTTTCTGAGAAGTTTTCTATTCCTTCCGGCGCCGCTACCAGGCAGAGGAACTGGACGTTCTGTCCACCTTCTTCCTTCACCAGTTCCACTCCGGCCCTGGCTGTACCCCCAGTTGCCAGCATGGGGTCGACGACGATAATTTGAAATTCTTCCAGCGGCTGTGGCAGCTTTTTGTAGTATTCAACCGGTTTCAGAGTCTCCTCGTTTCTGTAAAGCCCGATGTGCCCCACGCGGGCCTTTGGTAGAAGGTTTAGGACGCCTTCCAGCATGCCCACTCCCGCCCGGAGGATAGGGACTAGGGCAATTTTGGTGGCGAGGGTCTTCGAAGTGGTCTTCTCCAGCGGGGTTTCTATTGCCTTTTCCTTCAGGGGGTAATTCCGCGTTATCTCGTAAACCATCAGGGTGGTTAACTCCTCCAGGATGAGGCGAAAATCCTGGTTGTCGGTCTGCTTTTCCCTCAGGTATGTTAGCTTGTTTTGGATGAGCGGGTGCCGTACTACGTTCAGGTTTTTGCTGTCCATAGTTAACCCATCACTCCGGCACTTGCAAGCAACTCCTCCAGGTCCGGGCTGCCGATTTCCTGAAGTTCGTATCTTACTCTCGTCGTGGGGAAGTCGATATCTATAACCCTTCTTAGGTCGATCGGGGTCCCAATGACGACCGCATCTGGGGAGCAGTTCTCGATCGTCTCCTCCAGGTCTTCCACTTGGTTGGGGCCGTAGCCCATGGCGGGCAAGAGTTCCGGGATGTGATCGTACTTCTCGTACGTATCCTTAATTGAGGCGGCCGCAAAGGGCTTTGGATCGATGAGTTCGGCCGCTCCGTACTTCCTTGCCGCTAGGGTTCCCGCGCCCAGGTTCATTCCGCCGTGTGTGACGGTGGGTCCGTCCTCGACCACCAGTACTTTTTTGCCCCGGATAACATCCGGGTCTTCTACCGTGAGCGGAGACGCCGCCTCCACTATCGGGACGCCGGGGTTCAATCCATATACGCTGTGACGGATCTTGTTGACCTGTTCGGGCGTTGCGGTTTCGACCTTGTTGATTATTACGCTATCGGCAGTTCTCAAACTAATGTTTCCTGGGTAGTATGTCATCTCGTGACCCGCCCTTAGAGGGTCGGCGAGGACGATGCTGAAGTCGGACTTGTAGAAGGAGAAGTCATTGTTCCCTCCGTCCCAGACTATGACGTCCGCTTCCTCCTCTGCCCGACGGAGAATTGCTTCGTAGTCGACCCCGGCGTAGACTATGTTGCCCCTGTCGATATGTGGTTCGTACTCCTCCCTCTCTTCTATCGTGCATTTGTGTTTGTCCAGGTCGGAGTATTCTTTAAAGCGCTGGACCCGTTGAGCGGCAAGGTCCCCGTAAGGCATAGGGTGACGAATTACGGCGACTACGTTCCCGTGGTCACGCAGGATGTCCGTGACCTTCCTCGTGGTCTGGCTCTTTCCCGACCCCGTTCTGACCGCCGTTATCGACACCAGCGGCTTGCTGGACTCCAACGACGTGTGGGCAGGGCTGAGAAGCTTAAAGTCCGGACCTACTGAGTTTACCAGGGAAGCACGTTCCATTACGTACTGATTGGAGACGTCGCTGTACGAAAAGACGACTTCATCTACGTCGTGTTCTTCAACCAACTCCGGCAAATCTTCTTCCGCTTCAATCGGTATGCCGTCGGGGTAGAGTTCACCGGCAAGCTCGGCCGGGTACTTCCTCCCCGCAATATCAGGAATCTGAGTTGCGGTAAACGCCACGACCTGATATTCTTCGTTCCCCCGAAAATACGTGTTGAAGTTATGAAAGTCTCTACCGGCTGCGCCCATGATTATTACTTTTTTCAAGGTAAACCCCTCCATTTATGAGTTTGATTCTTACCTAGGTTGTACGATTATCTCCCGCACAAGAAACCTCTAAAGTTCAATACGAAGATGCTTTGCCACCATCACGTCACCTGTTTACTTGAAGCCCAATTAAACGGTCCAGCACCTCTCTTAACACAGCCAACCCCTCTGGTGGTATACCTCGCCTACCGTGCATTAATTATTTACTTGGGTACCAGATTCAGGTGGTTTCAATTTTACTGTCCTCTAATTGGCCAACTACCAACTGCTTCGGAGACCTTAGGTAAGGGTAAGCCAAACCTCTCGCTCGGGACATCTACTCCGCTTGGTCGAAGCAGTGTCAAATCTGCTACATAGGGTATTACCACACCCGGTTCTCGAGGGTGCTTCAGGACTAGTTTTGGACCTCAATAAAGGGTCAAAGGTACTAAAGGAAGTCACCCTCGAGTCCGTGGTGTCGATCATCTTTTCAATGCGCACTTCTCTTCTTGGTTAAACGGTCTAGTCTCTTAGCGTTATGACTTAACTTAGTTCACATTGGCCGTTAACATGGACTTTTGAGTCTTCAACTTGCCCTGTCAAACAACAGGGTGGAGTCAAACTTTTTCCCCCGGCCCAGATGCGACAATCCCTTGTCTCATCTGGGCGACTACGCTTGCGGATACGTTGTAGGTGACAACCCAGACACACTCAATATTCAAGTAGTGCTGGGGGATCAACTCCCCTGTTCAAGATCAGCTGACTGTGGACTCTAGCTTCTTTAATTATACGGTAAAACCGCTCAATCTGGTTTACAAGCAGGAGAATTTACCCCTCGTTTGAAGTAAGAACCAACAGAACGTCCGACATTTACCTAGGACCGTAATACTATAACTGGAAACTTGGATAAGTGCCAGCTGATCCAGTAAACTAAACAACGTGTATGCATACGCTTATTACAGATGTTGACAACACCATAGCAGATACCAGAAAGAGAATGGAGCGCTCCCTGTCCGAGATAGGTCGGGGAGGGGTATTTGACAGGACCCGCGAAGAATTTGGGGGGTTCCATAAGTTCCTCAGCGAAGACGAACTAGACCGCCTCTGGCGGGTATTTCTCTCCGACAAGTACGTCCATCTCGATAGGCCGGAACCCGATTCCGCTCGTGTACTGAACGGGCTCGTCCAAAGAGGGATAAAGCTCATCTATCTGACCGGGCGCCATGACGAAGGTGGCGATACGATGAGGCCGGGCACGGAGGAGTGGCTTAGAGAGCACGGGTTTCCCGTTCCTGGCGAGGGGGACGTCAGGCTGCTAATGAAGCCGGAGCGGAGGGCAGACGACAAAGTATTTAAACTCAGGGAGCTTCGCGGGCTCAACGGCGAGACCAGCCGAGATGAAGCAAGGAGGTTAGTCGGCATAGGTGACATGCCGGACGATGCCTCCGCGTACAGCCAGGCGGGGGTGGAGCCGATTCTACTTGATTGGCTGGGGCTGTTTTCTCGGGACGATTTGCTCAACGCAGCTGATGACGTTACTGTATTAAACAGTTGGGAGGAAGTTGAATCCTTTGTTGCCTCTCGTTACCTTGTTTATAGATGAAGTGTTATTGGTAACGTTTTTACTTTCAACATATTTTCTGGTGTAATTATATATGTCGATGAGGAAGATCTTCTTCAAGGTCTTAACCTATTTGCTGCTTCTGTCACTGGTGGCTGCGGTCCTCTTGCCCTTTTATTGGATGGTCGTCACGTCTCTAAAGCCGCCGGGAGAAGTAAACGTCGTCCCCCCGAAGTGGATACCAAGCAGGCCTTTCTGGCAGAACTACGTACGCGCCTGGCACGCAGCACCGTTCGGCCGCTATTTTCTGAATTCGTTCTTCATCTCGGTCATGACGACGTTAGGGGAGGTCGTGACCACGATACTGGCGGCATACGCCTTCGCCAAGATGGACTTCTTCGGCAAGAAGGTATTGTTCTTGAGCCTGCTGGGATTGATGATGTTCCCCGGACAGCTCAGGTTGATACCTAACTTCATGCTGGCCAGCAGCCTCGGCTGGACGGACACCTACCAGATACTTATCATCCCCTGGATTGCCTCGATATTCGGCATATTTTTGCTCAGACAGTATTTCAAGACTATCCCGGACGAACTCTGGGACGCCGCTCAGCTTGACGGCTGTAACCGGTTCCGGTTTTTGTGGACGGTCGTCGTCCCCCTGTCGAAGCCGGGGATAATAACCGTTGCCCTGTTTAAGTTCGTGGGGAGTTGGAATGCCTTCCTGTGGGTGTTGATTATGACGAATAAGACGTCGATGAGGACGATTCCCGTGGGGCTCGCGGTCTTCCGGTCCGAAGCGGGGACGCATTTTGGCGAGCTTATGGCGGCGTCAACTATGGCGGTTCTACCGATACTGATTATATTCTTCCTCGCCCAGAGGCAGTTCATTCAGGGGGTTGCAAGAAGTGGTATTAAATAAATACTGGAGGTGGTAGGTAGCGTAAGTCGCTTGTCGGTAGTTTAGGTCGGGAATTGCCTTACTTTCTTGGAGGTGTATTTGATGAGAAAAGTACTCGCTTTTGCTCTGATTTTTAGTCTGGTTATAGGTGCGACAGGAATCGCCTTTGCCGCGGATGAGACCAAAGTTACGTTTTGGCACGCCATGCACAGGGAGCACAAGGACGCCCTGGAGCATATAACGGCTGCTTTCGAAGAAGAGAACCCGGGGATCGACGTGGAACTAGTGGACCAGGGGGGTTACACGGAGTTAAAACAGAAGGTCATTACCGCAGCTGCCGCCGGACAGGTTCCAGTCGCTGCCCAGCAGTACGAGGATTCCACTATCCAATACGTGGACGCCGATTTGATGAAACCTCTGGACGGGGTGGTCAGCGAAGACCTTATCAATGACATCCCGCAGGGGCTGATTAACTCTGGGACATTTATGGGGAAGCTTTACGCTCTTCCGTTTAACAAGAGTGCGATGGTTCTCTTCTACAACACGGATTTAATCGATGAACCCCCTGCCACGTGGGACGAATTGCTGGAGATCTCTGCTGAAGTAACGGAGGATACAGATGGTGACGGGAAGATCGATCAGTACGGATTCGGCCTCAGGCCCACGCCTGAATTATTTTCCCTGTTCTTTCACCAGGCGGGAGGGGAGTTCCTCTCGGAGGACAAATCAGAACTGTTAATTGACTCAGAAGAGGGCGTACACGCCCTGGAGTATATGGCCAAACTGAGAGAACACAGCCTGTACCAGACGGATTACCTATCTGGCCCGTTTGGTTCCGGGAAGGTCGCTATGTATATCGGTTCCTCGGCGGGGGCCCCTTACGTGGATTCCGCATGTGAGGGCAACCATGGCTGGGACGCTGCTCCGTTGCCCGACGGCCCGGCGAATGGCGACTCCATGATCCAGGGAACGAACGTCGGCGTATTTACCGTCGGTAAGAGCGAAGAGCAGGTTGATGCAGGAATCGAATTTATTCAATACTTGATCAAAGATAAGTGGACGATTTACTGGGGGAAGAAGACCGGGTACATCCCCGTAAGGAAGTCCGCACTTAACTCCGAAGAGTGGCAAAGCTATCTAGAGGAGAATCCCAAGCGGAGGGCTATGACTCAGATGATGAAAGAGGGGTTTGTCTACCCGCATCATCTGCAGTGGAACGAAGTCAGGAATATATTGGGTAACGTGCTCGAGAGGACCATGCTTAACAAGGGAGAGCCGAAGGAGCTTCTCGAGGATGGAGCTAAGACTTTCAAAGAGAAGACGGGCTAAGGTTTTTCACCGGTGGGGGTCACCATAATGGTACCCCCACCATATTTCTTGGAGGTAATATTGCATAACTATCCGTTCCAGCTGGGCTGTACCTCGCTTACCCACCCCAACCTCGGGTTGGTAGAAAACGTCAGGCGCAGGCCCGTGGAGTTCGACCTTATCGAGCTTACGTTGGAGTATCCGCGGAACCTGCCCCTTGAGGACGACGATATTGACGAGTTGAACCGGTTAAAGGATAAGGAGGGTTTGGACTACAGCGTCCACCTGCCCCTCAGCGTGCGCCTGGCGAGTACCAACCCCAGGCTTAGGCAGCCCTCAATCGAGGTCGTGGCTGAGACTTACGAACGGGCGGAGAGGTTAAACCCGCTCACTTATACCCTCCACGTCTCTCCAATCTACCCACCCGGCGGGTCCCCACTTACCCGTTTGTTTGAACTGGATCAGTACGCCAACCGTATAGAGTATGCCAAGGATTCGCTGTTGAAACTCAAGGACCACGTCGACCCCGGGAAGATAGCCGTTGAGAACTTGTTTACCGAGCTGCGGGACCTCCAGGGCTTTCTTAATCACGAGGGTTATCGAAGATGCCTTGACGTCGGCCATATGATAAAGGGTGGAAAGGACCCGTTGCTGCACTTTTACCGAAACGCCGACGTGATAGAGAACGTACATCTCCACGGCGTGGTAGGGGATAGGGACCATCAACAGCTCGAGCCCGATTCCGACCTTGACCTGGTTGGCCTGTTTGAGGTGATCAAGGAAGTGGGTTACGAGGGGCCGATCGTGCTGGAGCAGTTTACACTAGATCACCTAGACCGATCACTCTCGGTCATAGAGGATGCATGGGGGAAGGCGGTAGTGTAAGACGTTTTTCGTAGAGGTCAACCATGGATAAAATTACTGCCCTTATAAGTCGTATTACTGGCGTTAGCCAGATCAAACTGCGGAAACCGGATTACTGGAAGGAGACGTTCTGGGCTTACGGGTACCTCCTCCCGGCGTTTCTCGTACTCGGTGTGTTTTCCTTCTGGCCGTTGATAAGGTCGTTCAAGATCAGCCTATTCGACTGGAACGTGTTGAGAAATACAGGTACGTTTATTGGCTTTCAGAACTACGTCAGGTTGTTCAACGACCCGGAGTTCTGGGCCGCTCTCTGGCACACGGTCTATTACGCCCTTGTCAGCACCCCGGTAACGATGATCATTGCCATGTTTATCGCCATATTGTTGAATTCCCAAATTAGAATGAAGAGCTGGTTCAGGACCGCCTTCTTCCTCCCCTGGATTACTCCCATGGTTGCCGGCGCGTCGGTGTTCGTCTGGCTGTTTAACGCCGACTACGGTCTGGTCAATCACCTACTGGGTTTGGTGGGCCTGGGTGATTACCGTTGGCTGAACAATCCCAGCCTTGCAATTCCTCTGTTGATAGTCTTTGGGGTCTGGAAGTTTCTTGGG
Source organism: Candidatus Bipolaricaulota bacterium (assembly GCA_018334595.1). GTDB lineage: Bacteria > Bipolaricaulota > Bipolaricaulia > M55B111 > M55B111 > M55B111. Next base: position 11,922 of record JAGXLQ010000002.1, read on the forward strand.
TTTCAGACCGTCCTCTTCCTGGCCGGGCTCCAGAATATTCCCGAGGGCTACTACGAGGCTGCCAGGGTTGATGGGGCGAACAGGCTTCAACTCTTCCGTCACGTGACCCTCCCCCTTCTTACGCCGACGACCTTTTTCGTATTGATAATATCCATGATCGGGTCGTTTAAGGTTTTCACTCAGGTATACGTTATCTGGGCGGGGACTGCAGGGCCCCTGGACAGCGCTGAGACCATCGTCATGTTCTTCTTTCAGAAGGGGTTCAATAACTTTGAATTTGGTTACGCCTCGGCGGCGGCTTACGTGCTCTTCTTCATCGTGTTTGTCCTCACCGCGATCAACATGCGCGTATCTAAGCGCTGGGTGCACTACCAATAAACTTGCTATCATGGTCCCGCCCGCCGACGGCTGCACATTACCCTTATCCGTCACGTTTACTGGGTTAGGTCAAGAAGCAACGGTGTAAACGGGGTAGGATCACGGACGTCTACTTGAGGTCGAATTTCTCCACCAGCCTCCGTTCAACGACCTGCGGCACGAAGGAGCTGACGTCGCCACCCAGCCCTTTTACCTCCTTGACGATGCTGGAGCTAAGGAAGGAATACTCGCCGGAGGTCATAAGAAAGACCGATTCTATCTCCGGTGCGAGGTCACGGTTGGTCAACGCCATTTGGAACTCGTATTCGAAGTCGGAGTTAGCTCTCAAGCCCCTGACGATCGACTTGCGGTTATACTTCTTTGCGCAGTTGACCAGCAGGCCGGAAAAGGTAATAACCCTGGATACGTTTATCCCCTCCTCAGAAGTGGCTTCTTCTACAAGTTCCTTCCTCGTCTGGGGGGAGAAGAGCGTCTCCTTTCTTGGGTTCTCAACTACCCCGACTATCAAGTCGTCGAAGATTTTCTCTGCCCGTTCGATGATGTCCAAGTGACCGTACGTGATGGGGTCAAAACTGCCTGGATAAATTGCTTTTGGCAATGTCCTACCTCCAATCCCCGGGATTATTTGTTTCTTCTCGTCTTTACATGACTGACCTAGCCGCTTGTTGATAAATAATAAGGTATGATCGCTCCGCTTGCACAAGAGAAAGGTTAGGAAGACGGGGTGGTCGTGGAGTTTGATCGTGGTTGGCTCAAGAGATACAATTAGGCCGAAAGAGCATTAGTTTTCTTCGTTAGTGGTAGATAGAAGGGCGTATTCTTGATAAAATGATCACAACTGTCGCTGGTAGGTCGTGGTTTCCGTGGGAGATCCCGTTTGCTGTTAACGTTGCGGATAACTGGCAGGCCAGAGGTTAAGATAATTAAAGACCGGGAGGTATAATAAATGGCAGAAGTAAGGCTAGAAGGTGTGACAAAGCGGTTTGGTGATTTGACGGCCGTCAACAAGGCTGACCTTAAGATTGAAGACTCGGAGTTTATCGTACTTGTTGGTCCATCGGGCTGTGGCAAAACTACGACGTTGAGATGTGTTGCCGGTCTCGAAGAACCGACCGAAGGCGAAGTCTACATCGGGGACAGGGTAGTAAATGGCGTTCCCCCCAAGGATAGAGATATCGCCATGGTGTTCCAGAATTATGCACTCTATCCCCACATGGACGTTTACAACAATATCGCCTTTGGGTTGAAGCTGAGAAAGATGCCCAAGGACGAGATCGAGGAGAGGGTTAATCGGACGGCGGAGCTTTTGGGTATCGAAAGCAAGCTCAAGTCGAAGCCCAAGGAACTATCCGGTGGGCAGAGGCAGAGGGTTGCAGTGGGTAGGGCAATTGCCCGAAATCCCAAGGTCTTCCTGTTTGACGAACCCCTATCCAACCTGGACGCCAAGCTGAGGGTACAGATGAGGGCTGAACTTCAAGAGTTGCACCACGACCTTAAGACCACATCTATGTACGTGACTCACGATCAGGTTGAAGCCATGACGCTGGGCAACCGCGTGGCCGTAATTGATGAGGGAATTATCCAGCAGTACGCCCCGCCACAGGAAATTTACGACCATCCCAACAACAAGTTTGTCGCCGGGTTTATCGGAAGTCCTTCTATGAACTTCCTCTCGGCCAAGGTTAGCGGTGGGGAAGAGGGGTTGTACGTAGAAGGCGACGGCTTTAAGCTGCTGCTGCCCGATGAGTTCTCGGCGGGACTCCAGGAAAAGAAGGGCGAGAGCGTGGTATTTGGTATCCGTCCCGAGGACCTCGTTGCCGAAGAGACGAAGCACGAGAAGGATGAGGAGACCCGGATGGGAGTTCACGTACTGGTTACAGAGCCACTCGGCGACGAAATACTCGTTCACGCTGAAGTCGGAGGCGATAGTCTCGTTGCGCAGCTGGACCCCCGCGTTGACGTCGGCCCTGATCAGGACTTGAACCTGTACTCAAACATGAAGTACACCCACGTCTTTGACAGGGAATCAGGAGAGTCGCTCGTATAACGGCACCGTCGTATTTACTTCCTGTATGGGCAGTCGTTCCCAAAGGGGGAGTGCTGTGTCGTAAAAGCGACCGCCCAATGATCGAAATATGAGACCTAGCCGGATATTTAAGTTTATCAGGGAGACGATCTTTGATGGTCTGGTTGTAGTCCTGCCGATTACGATAACCGGATACCTGCTCTGGCTGGGTTATAACCTCATCGATAGGTTTTTCGGCCGGGATACGGTAATTGGGGCCCAATTAAGCAGGTCCCTCGATCGCTTGTTTGGTATAGAGTGGATACCGGGCCTCAGCGTGATATATACGGTCATCGTTATCCTTCTCCTTGGCCTGATCTCCAAGATTTATCTGGGGCGACTGGTACAGAAGAACGTTAACACGATTCTTCAGCGCCTCCCGCTGATAAAAAGAATTTACCAGCCGGCACAGGAGATTTCGGAGGCCATCCTCGGGAGGGGCAAGTTTTCCTCGTTTAAAGACACGGTGATGTTTGAATACCCCCGGGAGGGAAGTTACACGATAGGTTTTATCACCAACCACATCGGGGATAACGTGGCCGTTTACATCTTCAGCGCGCCGAACCCGTTTACCGGCAAGTTGTTCTTGGTCCCGGAGGAGGACGTCACCTACCTCGACATAACCATCGAAGAGGGCATCAAACTGGTCGTTTCAATGGGCATTTCGTCTCCATACGATCGAGAAGAAACCTCCGGAGATTCCGGGAGTGCCGGGGTGAATTTGTTTGATTCCAATCCGTGATAGACAGCCCAGCTACAGGTTTTCGGCCGTTACCGTAACGTTAATTGCTATTTGTGCGGTCGTCTTCCTGTTCCAGCTTACCCTGAGTCCCGAGCCGGACCGGGTGTTAGACCTGACGAAGTGGAAGGAGTATGGGGTGCTGCCCCTCGATTACCCAAAACTGGCGGAGAGCGGTGTCTCCGGGGTGAGGATCTCCCCCAAGAGAAACTTCTTCTTGCAGTACGGGGCCGTGCCCGGCGAAATCGCGAACATGTCTGACTTTCCCCCTCTAGTACCTTTCCCCGTCTTCTTCACGTTGATCACCTCCATGTTTATTCACGGAGGTTTCTTCCACCTCATCGGAAACATGCTCTTTCTATGGATATTCGGTGATAACGTCGAGGACGCCATGGGGCACGTTCGTTTTGCCCTATTTTACTTTCTTTCCGGTATCGCCGGCGGGTTGCTGCAGATAGTCGCCAATTCCGGAAGCGGGACGCCGATGGTCGGGGCCTCGGGAGCTATCGCCGGGGTAATGGCCGCATATCTCATACTGTATCCGCACTCGAGGATCGTTACGGTCCTGCCGATCTTCTTCTTCTTTACCTTAGTGGAAATTCCCGCGGCACTAATGGTTGGGCTCTGGTTTCTCTTCGAACTCGTCCGGGCAGTCGGTGAGCCGGCGGGACAGGTCGCTAGGCTTGCCCACGTCGGAGGCTTTATCGCCGGGGCGATGATGACCCCGTACCTCAAGAGCAAATACGTCAGGATGAGGTTGTTCGACTACTTCAAGTAGGGCCTATACCCCGGGAGTTGCTTCCAGGTAGAGGCAGTTTTCCCTGACGTAATCCAACATCCGGGAGTAGATTTCCGTCTCCCCGAGGGTGCCGGAATCGCCTATCATGATGAGCTTCCTTCTTGCTCGAGTCATTGCCACGTTGAGCCGGCGCTCGTCCTTGAGGAAACCGACCCTGTCGCCCTCGTTGCTTCTCACGAAGGATATCAGGATGACCTCCTTTTCCCTCCCCTGAAAGCCGTCGACCGACTTTATTTCCAGACCGTCCCCGCTGTGGCGGGACCTCAGCAGGTCTATCTGGTCGCTGTACGGAGATATTACGCCCACGTCCTCTCCTTCAATGGTCGAAGTCAGCTCGTTTAGTATTACTCCCGTAATCCTTGCCTCGGCCGGGTTCTCACGAGAGTAAGAACCCCTCCTCTGCCGTTCAGCGGAAGGGGTAGGTGCGGTATCTATGAACACGACCGGTTCAGATGGATCAATTGCGTCTTCAACCCAGCCCTCTTCCGCGGAGATATCCCCCTTGGCTATGTCAATTAACGTGTGTTCCCGGACAGTCTCGTCCGCCTCGAGCAGGCCATCGTAGAATGACTGGTTGGGAAAGCGCATGATGTCTTCGTGCATGCGGTACTGGGTCCTGAGGGTCTCCGATATCCTGTCGCCACCCCGGTTGACGATCTTCTCGAACAACGTCCTTACCAGCCCATCTTCCGCCTCCCGGGAGAGGATGGTCGGGGGCAGCTGTTTGTGGTCCCCGGCGAGTACAAGGCGGTCAGCCCTGTTGATAGGGATGAGGCAGGATGGCTCAAGTGCCTGGGTCGCCTCGTCTATCACGGCCACGTCGAAGTTAAACCCCTCGAGCAAGTTCGAGCCGGATGTCGAATTGGTAGAGCAGACGACGTCCGCTTCCTGCAAAACTTCTTGAATTGCCTTGTCTCTCAGCTTTTCACTCTTTTTGTAGAGTTGATCTATCTCCTCCTGGAGTTTCAGCCACTGCGACATCTCGCGGATTTTCTCCCGGGAGACACCTCTCGACCCCGAACCCTTTTTCGCAAGTTGATGGATCTGTGAGTTACTCATCCCCCGGCGGTACCTACCAGAGGGGTATTGATAGGAGTCCTGTTCCTCCTTGAGTTCCGCGGCGCGCTCGATCAATTCTCTTGATCTCTTGAAATCGGGTAATTCTCCCACCTGGTAATCCAGCGTCACCTCGCGGAGGCCGGGAGTGACCCTTGCCGGGTGACCTAGCCGCACCAGATCTATCTCGCCGCCGGCGGTCATGAGAAACTGGACCATGTTGTCAACGGCGGCGTTCGATCCCGCTGTGGCCAGTATTTCAGCGCCGTCGGCGACCAACTGCCGGACTACCTTGGCTAGGGTAGTGGTCTTGCCCGTACCGGGTGGCCCGTGGATACAAAAGACGAATTCCGAATCCAGAGCCCTCCGGGCCGCGACGCCCTGCGAGCTGTTTAACCGGTGGTTTAGATCGTCTTGATCGGAGGGTTGTGGCGACGGTACCTCCCCAAACGGGGTTATGCCTACGAGCTTCCGGACCAGGTCCCTGCGTCGATGGAATGGAAGCCGTTCAAGGGCGGTCAGCATCCTCTGATAGGTGATGTCGTTGACGTACAGGTCCAGCCTGACCACGTCGTTTAAGAGAAAACCCGGTAGGGGGCCGTCGAAGGCCACCGTAATTGAGTAGTTTGTCTGCTCGGCCACCGTTCCCGCCGGGTTGTCATCCCTAAGTGGGTCTGTCTTTGAAATCCTGACGAGGTCGCCGACGGCTATCTCGGTCTCTGGGAGTTTCGTTCCCCGTCTTCTCTTGCTGAACTTAACCATCACTTTGTATCCCAGGCCCTCGCCTGCATCCGTTCCCGTCAACCCCAGGACCGCCCGCCCGAGCTCCTGCCGTTCTTTGCCGCTGGTGTGTCTGATCTCCTTTTCGTGTCTTTCCATCTCCTCCTGCCGTTCCAGTTCGACCAGTTCCTTGTACCTGGAGATATATCGGGCGAGATACTTCCAGTCTTCAGGGTCCCATTGGGTAACCCTCACGCCGTTGACGCCCCGGATTGAAGAAATCGAGGAGGGGTCGTACTCGTTCTGGTCAGTGTATATCTCGACCACCCCGTTACTTCCGTCCGCGTCTATCCTCCCTATATCCTCGGAGGAAAGTCGCGTCTGGTTTAACAGGGCTTCGTATATGTCGCCGGCGTCTGTGCCGGCGTGGATGCCGGATAAAACTAGGTAATGCTCGGTTGAATTCATAAGACGGGTTTCATCAAGGGTGAATTGAGTTAAGGTTGAATTGGTTTTATCGGGAAACTATACTTTAGCTCAAGCCAGGGTGGCGGAATTGGCAGACGCGCGGGACTCAAAATCCCGTGGTCCTTACGGACCGTGCGGGTTCGACTCCCGCCCTTGGCACCATCTACTATATTGCTTTCTTCACCTTCCCGCTTTTGATGCAGTCGGTGCAGACTGTCATCTTGACCTTTTTGCCGTCCTTCCATGCTTTTACCTGTTTTAGGTTTGGTCTCCGCTTGCGGTTAACCCTGTGATTAGAGTTGCTGACGTTCTTGCCAAAACTAGTTTCTTTTCCACAAATTTCGCACCTGTTAGCCATTATTATCACCTTTTTGTTTTTTTACCCAGTTCAACTCCGCAATTGGCCTTTGAGCATAGAGGGGCTCTATCGACGTTATCTGGTCAACGCCCTCGTCTATCTTCTCGCCCAAAAACCCTATCTGTGCACCCGAAGGGTAGTTGAGCCTTCCCTCGGCCAGGATGGAGTTATCAAACTGCCCAAACTCGCCGGAGTTATGCGCTACCCCGTCTCCAACCAGCAGAACGGGATGTCCCCTATCGCCGGCGTTATCCTCCAGAATTCCTTCGAGATTGGCAATCGAGGTCGACTCCTCCCCCCGAATCTTCTCGCCGTCTTCGTCGAAAAGCGCGTAGTATACGAGGTTTCTGCGGTCCGAGATAATCGTGCAGACTGGACCGGAGTACCCTTTGACCCGGCTGTAGTAGGCCTCCGTGAGAGTGATGCCAACCACGGTTACACCTAGCCCGTGTGCCAGGCCCTGAGCTGTACTAATCCCGATCCTCAACCCCGTAAAAGACCCCGGACCTATCGATACGGCTATTCTGGAGATCTCATCAAGCTGAACCTCGACCTCGTGAAGCAAGGTATCCAGCGTAGCAAGCAACTTTTCCGATTGGCTCTCCCTGGCGTTAAAGGTAAATTCACCTTGAAGGTTCCCGTTCGCGATCAGGCCGATAGTGCCGTAACGGGTCGAAGTGTCAATGCCTAATGTAGTCATAAAGTCCCATATAATACCGTTCGAGTTTAGAAATTCTAACGCAAGGGTGCGGAGGGTTCAACGCTTGGCGTCGCCCGTCCGCCCCGTCCCCCGTTACTTTAGTTTCACGGCCGTGCCGTAGACGAGGATCTCGGCGGCTCCACCCATTGTCTGCGACGTAGTAAACCGGACCTCAATCACCGCGTCCGCTCCGAGGTCGTTTGCCTCGTCGACCATTCTACTGATCGCCTCCTCCCTGGCGTCGGATAGCATCTGCGTGTAGTCCTTGATCTCTCCGCCGATGATGTTTCTTAGTCCCGCGAGTATGTCCCGGCCGACATTTCTCGCCCGAATCGTATTCCCCCTCACGAGACCTAGCGTCTCTTCGATCTCTGTATCCACAATGTTGCCGGTAGTCGATAGTCTCATTTTCTTCACCTCGATTTTCTTCGGTACCGTGTCTTCACCTAGACCGTATGGCGTATCCCCGGGTTGGACTCCGTCCTTAGGTTGCGGAGGGACCGTTGGGGTATAGCCTCAACAGGTGCCTAACTGTATGGTATGGTGTACCTAATTATCTACATTTTTTTGTCTGAAACAAACCTAACCGCTCCGTTTCTGCCTGGGTATGAGCCCTCCGCAGGCCCAGGCCCCGGTAAAAACGGGCCAGGGGGTCAACCATCCTCGGAAATCTTCCACCCCCACTCAGGCGGGCCGTGTCACCTTCTGGGCAGGACACAATTCCCATAAGGGAAAGCCTCTATGTTGAAAATGGAAAATTGTTGTGCTACCATTTTCTAACTTAAACGAATACAGAAAAGGAGAGGTTTTACAGTGGAAATAACTAGAGTCGAAATCAGGCCGATGAAGGATGAGGGAAACTTAAAGTCATTCTGTTCAGTTGTGTTCGACGACGTTTTTATCATTCATTCCGTTAAAGTTATCGAGGGAAGCAATGGACTTTTTGTGGCAATGCCGAGTCGGGAAGTTGGAGATGGAGAATATCGGGATACTGCCCATCCAATTGACAACGATTTCCGCTTAAAACTTGAGGAAAAGGTTCTTAAAAAGTATCGAGAGGTTGTCGGGGAAGATTCCGAACCGGTGGAAGAGGAAGTTGGCCTCGAAGAAGAGGAGGAAGAGGAAGAAGAGGAGGAAGAAGAGCCGGTGGAAGAGGAATTAGATGACGATTCGGACGAGGAGATCGAGGACCTGAGCTTTACAGATAAGTTCTAGTTTACGCTAGGATGTAGCATAAAATTTAGGGCGTGGCCAAGTGGTAAGGCACAGGGTTTTGGTCCCTGGACCGGTGGTTCGAGTCCACCCGCCCTAGCCAGTTCCCCGTTCATCCCTTTTCCCTTTCTAAGGCGAACGCTGAAAGCAAGCTCGTGGCGGCACAGCCCACGGCAATCCCGGCGAGGTCGGCAAACCAGTCGGCTATCGAGGCACTCCTGTAGCTGACGGCCATCTGGGATATCTCGGTTACCCCGGCAAAAAGGAGCGAGGTTACGATAAGGGCGGCGAACTTTCCCCTGGTGACCCCGCCCCACGTCTCTAGCGCCTTGAACCCGATCAGGAAGTATATGACGAACTCTCCTCCGTGCAGCAGCTTATCCAGGCCGCTAAACCTGCCGATCGCCCCCTGCGGGTCCATTGGCTTCAGCGCCAGGTAGAATATGGCTCCGGTGTAAAGGAGGAAAACCGCCACCCAGGCCCTAGACCCGGCGATCTTCTTTAAGAGGTCGGTGGTTATACTTCTGTCCATGCTAGACTTCCCATTTTCCGGTCATTCGCGTTCGTAATATCCACATTTTGGACAATACTTTTCCCGGCGGTCGGGTAGGGTTCCGGTAACTTTCATTCTGCTCCCGCACCGGGGGCATCTGATCTTGGCTTCTCGGATCAACAGAAATAGTAACAGGGCTAGGGTTAACGCTCCACCGAAAACATAGTAGAGGAGATTGCCTTCTCTTGAGGTCTTTCTCGTCTCCTCGTCTTCCGAGCCGGGGTTAAACTGCAACGAATGGAACGTGTCGACGCTGTTGAGGACGGCGTCTCTGACGTCCCCGGATTCCACCATGTTGGTTATCTCCTCCTGAAACTCCTGGTAAGAGGTCTCCCCCGAGAACAGGCTCCTGATTGACCCCGGCAAGGAGAAGCTCCCCTTCCACCCGTCGTCTTCCCTGACAAATACCATCAGTCCTTCATTTGAATTATCGTGGAGCTCCCATTTTCGGCTGACTTCAAAACCGAACCTGTCGGGGTTGCTGTAGGGATCGTTTAGGGATATCAGGACCGTTAGCCCCTTCCCCGCGGAGGCAAGTTCGGACAGTCTTTCCTCCAGATGGGAGTGATCGCCGACCCTGAGGACGTTAGCGTAGTCGTTAATTCTGCCGATCTTCTGTGGGAGGCGCGCGGCACTTGAAGTGAAGCTAAAAAGGAAAGCTAAGAGGATGAGGAATAAGAAAGAATACTGCCTTTTTCTAAATCTACCTGATATAAAGTATTCTCGAACAGTTCTCACAGGTCGCTATCCCCTGGTCGCTTCGGGCCTTCTTGATCGTGTTTTTGCTGACTGACATTTGACAGCCCTGACAGACTCCGTTTATTATCTGGACGACGGGCTCGTTGGCGTTTGATTTAAGCCTGTTGTATTGTTTGACGAGCCTGTCGGGAATTTCCCCCAGTATCGCCTTTCTTTCGCCGGAGACCTCCTCAATCTCGGAAAGGAGGCCCTCCTTTTCCTCGTCCAGGCTCTCGATCAGAGAACTCTTCTCGTCGACCTTATCCTTCGACTCGCTTCTTCTCCTATTTCGTTTCTCCTTGAGCTCGTCGATCTTCATCATTATGTTGATGGCGTCGTCTTCGAGTTCTTCGAGCCTGTCCGTCGTGTGTTGCACCTTTTCCTTCAGGGCTTCCGTCTCCTTGAAACTTATTATTCCCTGGTCGAGCCTGTCCTGGTATTTATTTATCTGTTCCTGCAGTTCGTCAGCATTCTCGTTTTTCTCCTCGCTTTTCCGTATTAGCGCCGACAGCTTTTCTTCTCCCTCCCTCTCATTCTCCTCGATTGCCCCTATCTGCCCTCTTATCTTCTCCTGTCGCGCCTCGATCGAATCAATTTGATTGCGTTTCTCCCTGATGAGCCTGTCGGCGTTCTGTAGGTCAAGTAATTTCTTTACGTTATTATTCACCTCGGGTTCCCTCCATATATTGGAAAATTTCCAGCTCAGATCTGGAGAACTCCTCTTCGAACAACTCCGTTAACCGGGGGACGAATATCTTCTCCGAATGAAAGTGTCCTATTTCTACGACTACCAGGCCCTCTTCGTACGCGTCCATCCTTTCGTGGTAGTCTAGCTCCCCGGTCACCAGGGCGCCCGCCTCGGAGTTGATCGCGGGGTACAACCCCGCTCCTCCCGCCCCCGGTGAGACGGCCAACGTGGTAATTGGCCCGTCCGGCTCTCCGGTTATCTTCATCTCATCTACTTTTGTGTTTAACGATTCAGTTACCAAGTCAACTACATCTTCAAGGCCCAAAGGTCTGGTGGTATGGCCAATTCTGCCCAGCCCAACTTCCGGGTTTATCCTCTCGGTTTCTTCAATCGAGTACCCCGGTTCCTCGTAGGGGTGGACTTCCATCAGCGCAGAAACCGCCCGGTCCTTGAGGTCTGGGCTCAGGATGAATTCGAGGCGGGCCTCTGCGGTTGATTCCCCCTTACCCCGCGCTCCCCTTGCCGGGGTGGCTGATTCGGACGGCGTAAAGAAGCCCTCCGAACGGACCCTGTAGTAGCTGTTTGAGTAGTTCCCTAGGCTTCCCAGTCCGACAGCTTGTAAGGCGTCTACTACCTCCGCTTCGTGGGCCGGGGGGACGAAGACGATCATCCTCAACAGGTTCCCTCCCCTGACTGGTTTTAGCACCCTGGAGGATCGTAGCCCCAATCTTTCGGCCAGGGCATCTGATAGTCCTCTCGCGGAGTGATCGAATGGTGTATGGATTGAGACTAAGTCGATCTGGTTATCTATGAGCTGGAGCAGCTTGCTCCCTACGAGAGTCCCTTCTTCCAGGCCCTCCAGCGAATTGAAGATGAGGGGGTGGTGGGTGATAATTAGCTCGACGTCCCGGTTTACACCGTACTGGATGAGGTCTCTCGTGGGGTCCAGGCCAACGAGCAGCCTCTCCACTTCGTCGCGATCCCGTTTAACCTGGAACCCCGAGTTGTCCCACTCCTCTTCAAGGTACGGTGGAGCGGCTTCCTCGAGGAAAACCTGTATTGCTCTATACGAGACCAGCTAAATCACCTCGCTTGATAATATAAACCCCCATGGGGTAAATATCAATATATCAAGTGAGAAGGTACTCTGGCAGCGGAGGCCGGTCTGTGTGTAAATATTTGTTTCTTACGGTTATAATAGTAAGACTTAAACAACCCTAAGGAGGGACATGAGGCCAGAAATGGAGAATTTGCCAGAAGGAAACCCGAGAGATCTTTTTGATAGATGTATGACAAATCCAATCTTGACGCCGAGGGATTGGCCCTACCACGTGAATTCAGTCTTTAACCCGGGTGCCGTGAATATCGACGGGGAGACTGTCCTGCTCTGCAGGGTGGAGGATTGTCGGGGTTTTTCACACCTGACCAAGGCAACCAGCGAGGACGGAGCTACCAACTGGGTGGTGGATTCGGAGCCCACCCTGTCTCAAGAGGAGGAATTTCACGAGGAGAAATGGGGCCTCGAGGACCCAAGGATAGTCTGGCTCGAGCCGATTAACGCCTACGCGATAACTTACGTATCCTTCTCGCCCGCGGGACCCCAGGTCTCGCTTGCTCTTACCGAAGACTTTAAGAAGTTCGAACGTAGGGGAGTAATGCTGTTGCCCGAGGACAAGGACGCCTCCCTCTTTCCCCGTAAGTTCAATGATAGGTTCGTACTGATACACCGACCCATAGTTCGGGGAGAGCAACATATCTGGATTTCCTTCTCCCCTGACCTTACCCACTGGGGCGAGCATCAGATCTTGATCACGAGAAGAAGTGGCTGGTGGGACGACGCGAAGGTGGGGTTGGGCACACAGCCCATCGAAACGGAGAAGGGGTGGCTAATCCTCTATCACGGGGTTAGGGAGACCGCCTCAGGTGCTCTCTACCGCGTTGGACTTGCCCTGCTTGATCACGACGACCCGACCCACGTGCGCAGGCGGTGTGATTCTTGGGTTATTGGCCCCCGGGAAGACTACGAGTACAGGGGGGATGTCCCCGGGGTAGTTTTCCCCACCGGCGCTATCGTGGACGAGGAGAAGAACGAATTGCGGATCTACTACGGCGCCGCTGATTCAAGCATTGGCATGGCCAAAGCCAAGCTGGACGAGGTCCTCGATTACGTCGATAGTTGTTAACCCGGGTTGGAATAAGAAGAGGTTTTTCCTGGGGCGGACGCCGCTTTGCTCCGCCCTGTTGAAGGTTTACGGCGCATAAAATCAATACCTGTTTCTTTTACCTGGCTACTGACCCACGAAGAGGTGGTAAAATGTCGATTAAACTATCCGATAGGACTTCAGTCACCTTTCTTGCAACATACCCTCCGAGAAAATGTGGTATTGGTACCTTTACTCACGACCTGGCCAGCAGCATCTCGGATCGCTACGGCGAGGAACTTTCCAACAGCGGCCACGTGTCGGTCATTGCAATCAACGATAGGATGGAAGGTTACGATTACGACGATGAAGTTAGTTTTGAGGTTAACTCATTTAACAAGATGGACTTCCGCAAGGCCGCTGACTACATCAACCTGTCGGACAACAAGGTAGTCAGCGTCCAGCATGAATTTGGCATCTTTGGCGGAGACGACGGGGACCACGTGTTAACTTTCCTCGACACAATTCGGAAACCGGTAGTCTCTACGTTCCACACGATTCTGGAAAACCCGTCGGACCATCAACGAGAGGTGCTGAAGGAAGTCTGTGATAGGTCGTCCAGGGTGGTTGTCCTTGCGAACAAGGGGATAGATTTGCTTGAAGACGTTTACGACGTTTCAGCGAATGAGGTTACGATGGTCCCCCACGGGGCTCCCGACGTCCCCTTTCTCGATACCTCCTACTACAAGGACGACTTTGAGATAGAGGGCAGGTCGTTGTTGTTGACCTTCGGCCTGTTGAGTCCGAACAAGGGGATAGAAGTTGCCATCGACGCGATGGAGAAAGTAGTGGAGGAGTTCCCCGATGCCCTCTACATCGTCCTGGGGCGTACCCACCCCCACGTAAAGCGGGAGCGGGGCGAAGAGTATCGGTTGGAACTTGAGAGGTCCGTACGGGAAAAGGGTCTGTCCAACAACATAACTTTCCACGACAGATTCGTCCCCCTCGAGGAGTTGACGAAGTACCTCGTTACGGCTGACGTATACCTTACGCCCTACCTCTCAAAGGAACAGATCTCATCTGGTACCCTGGCTTATGCCGTAGCTATGGGTAAAGCCGTTGTATCTACACCCTACTGGTACGCTGAGGAGCTCCTTGCCGACGGAAGGGGAAAGTTAGTTCCGTTTGAAGACCCCGGTCCGACGGCGGAGGCCATCAAGGAACTACTTAGAGATGAGCCAGAGAGGCAGGGGATAAGGCGGGCAGCTTATCAGTTCGGGCGGAACATGATCTGGTCCGAGGTCGCCTCACAATACCACGGCGTCTTCGAACGGGCGATTTCTGACTACAAGGACGAGGTCAAGGTGTCAGTTAGGCCCGGAGAGACGAGCGGGGATAGTTTCCCCGACCTTCCCGAGGTTAAGCTTGACCACCTGAAGCGGTTGACCGATGGCGTGGGGATTCTCCAGCATGCCTCGTTTACCGTCCCCAACAGGCACTTCGGCTATACGACTGACGATAACGCCAGGGCGGCAATCGCGGCCATCGAACACTCCCGGCTGTTCGGCGAGGACCCCGCCAGGGACCTGCTAGACCGATATCTATCCTTCCTCCTGTACTCGGTTGACCAGGAGACCGGAAAGGTCAACAACTTCCTTACCTACGACGGAAAGTGGGTGGCCGAGGACAGCAAGGAGGACTCTCATGGCAGGTTTCTCTGGGCTATGGGTAAATTGGTGGGAGACTGCCGGGATGAAGGGTTAAGCAGGTTCGGTACGCAGCTTTTCCAGGGTGTTCTCGAACCGACCAAAGAATTCACATCCCCACGGGCCAAGGCGTTCACCGTCCTGGGGATTAGGCATTACCTGAAGAAGTTTGAAGGTGACCGGAACACAAGGCTGTTTGCGACAGATCTATGTGGAGGTATGGTAACTGCGTTAAAGAACAATAGCTCCGAAGATTGGGTCTGGCCCGAGGACAGCGTTACCTACGAAAACGCGAGGATTCCTCAGGCGCTGATAGTCTGGGGGAACTTCACCGGTAACGAGGAGATGAGGGATTGGGGCCTGAGGGCCCTCCGCTGGTTGATTGACCGGCAGATTGACGGTACGGGAAACTACCTGTCGATAATTGGCAACGACGGATGGTTGGTGCGTGGAGGAAACAAGGCGGACTATGACCAGCAACCGGTGGAAGTTGCGGCGTTGATCGATGCTTGCTGGGAGGCTTACGATGCCACGAATGATAAGGACTTTTTAAACCTCATCCATACCGCGTTTAACTGGTTCTTGGGGAGTAACGACCTGGGTGAGACCGTCTACGATTTCCATACCGGAGGGTGTAGGGACGGATTACACCCCTCGAGGGTAAACGAAAACGAAGGGGCAGAGTCCCTGCTCTCCTGGCTTTTGTCGCTTTACCGGATGTACCGCCTGGCCGGTGAGTTTCAGGACGATTGACCGCGTTCAGCTAGCGCTCCTCGGGTGCGACACGGGACAGGAGCTCGGTGGGGGGAATCTGAGATAGGAGGATCGCCAGGAGGATCAGCCCTCCTCCCGCCATTTGCCAGCCCGTCAATTGTTCGCCGGCAATTAGGTAGCCAAAGAGGGCGGCAAAGAAGGGCTCAGCGGAATAGATAATCCCCGCTCCAGTGTCCGAGATCATGGGTTGGTACCGGTTTTGTGCCCAGTAGGCAAAGGCCGTTGCCAGCAGCCCGGTAAACCCGATGGCTGTCCAGCTGGGGAGGGCCCGGGGCAGGGTAAGATTTCCCAGGGTCAGGCTGTTGATCCCGCTGAAGACGGTCACGGTCAGTATCTGGGTGACGAAGAAGGTTATGTAGTCGTCCGGCTTGGAGAATTTACCGACAAGGATGATATGGATGGCATACAACACTGCGCAGAATATGGTCAGAACGTCACCGAAGTTGACCCCACTCATCCCCCCACCCGCGACCACTATCATCAACCCCAGCCCCGTCAGGGCAAGTAAGACGGAAATCCACTTGAGAAGACCGACCTTTTTCCTCAAGAAGAGGAAGCTTAAGACGGGTACGAAGACCACGAACATCCCCGTGATGAAACCACTTTTTGTCGCCGTCGTAAACTTCAACCCCCA
>JAGXLQ010000071.1 GCA_018334595.1 Candidatus Bipolaricaulota bacterium
GAAGGGCCTCTGGGCAGGCTCATGCCGAGAGCCCTCGCCGCTGCCAGCTGTCCCGTCCCGATCGACTGTATGGCGCCGCGGAAGTAGTGAGTCTGATATCCCGCATGCCTCAGGCCCAAAGCAAGAAGTGCCGCCCAGAACGGTGACAGGTTTATCCCGATCCTCGCCGGCCCGTAATAGAAGATGAACAGGAGTATGATCGCGGGTAGGCTGCGGAATACCCAGGAGAAACCCGAGAGGACCTTGCTCACCGTCTCCGAGCCATAGACGATTCCCAGCGCGATGAAGATCGCGAGAAAGAAGCCCAGAAAGAAAAATGAGAAACCTAATTCTACAGTTACTTCCAGGCCCCTAAGCAGCGCCGGGGCGTTATCCCACAGTATGAGTAGTTGGTCTACAAATGCCTGCAATAGTCAACCCGTCCTTGTGTCGTTGGTGTGTTTTGCGGAGGGACCGGGGCGGTTACAAAGCCCCGGTCCCTCCGACATCTTCAGTCCTTCTTTAGAGGTATTCGTTTATTATTTCCTCGAATTTACCGGATTGCTTGATCTTTTTCAATCCTTCGTTCAAGGTATTTAGGAGTTCTTCGTCACCTTCCTGAACGGCGTACCCGTAGGCCTCGCCTGTTCTGATGTAGCCGACGATCTTTATTGGCTTGCCAGCGGAGATGGCCTGTTCGGCACTGGTTGCGTCCATTACCGTCGCCTCGACCTTACCGGAGATAAGGGCCTGTGTCGCCTGGGGATAATTCTCGAAAAGTTTCTGGTCCAGGTCATAACCCTTCTCGACGAGGTTCTTTCTGACCCAGTTTGCGCCGGTCGTGTTGCTCTGGTTGCTTATCCTCGCCCCGTGTGTCATTGCGGAGAAGACGTTGAGGTCGGAATCGTCCCTGACGATTACTGCGAGTTCCGTGAACCAGTAGGGATCGGTGAAGTCGACCCTCTCCTCTCGTTCAGGGGTGATCGACATGCCTCCCCCCGTCATGTCGGCTTTGCCCATGTTTACCATCGGGATTAACGAGGACCACTGAGACGTGGTAAACTCAACGTTGAACCCTTCGACCTCGGCGATAGCCCTGATGATGTCTATGTCTATTCCGACCAGTTTTCCGTCTTCGTCAACGTAATCCCACGGAGCCCAGGCTGCTTCAGTGGCGAACGTGTACGTGGGCTTGTCATCTCCCACTGCGGCAAATCCAGTCATCAACAGGAGTCCAATTAAAACGATAAGACCAAATAAAAGGGCACTTCTGTTCTGCATGGTATAACACTCCTCTATTATTGTTAAGTAATTGTTTTTCTGAACTTATAAGAATTGAAAACTTGTGATTCCCTCCAGGTCGTCTTTGCCAAGAAGGTAGGCAAGTTCGACCGGAGGGGAGGTCGAACTTGCCTGAATGCTCCGCCGAGGGGGTGTGAGCATTTTTTCCTGATAATCTATCTCTTTATATCTTCTTATGTCCGTTCTTTGTTCCTCGTTATCTTGTCCCGGTGGAGGCAACTCAGCTGATTGGCAGAGTCTTTTATGATGGGCTAAAAGCCCATCTTGTATTTGTCGCTTATCTTCGGTGTAATGGGGTTAGTGATTCTCCTATCGCTTCTGAATGACAAAGCAATCATGTAAACGAGTTGATCATTCAAGTTTTTTATCATATTTACCCCTACACTATACAATTTTCATTATAATATCATAGATTAGTGGAATTGTCAAGGTATTATGCCTAGCTTGGTTGTCGGGACCAGCCCCGCCCCGCTTTTCGCTACCGAGTTTGTCAAATTTACGCACGGTGGTTAGTCTATTGGTGGGTGATAGTAGTGCTATCGTGTAAATATTTAACCTGTTCAATTGTATCGATAGTCGTTGTCCTTTTACTTTTTTCCTCGAGCGCCACGCTAGCTGCCGATGAAAGTAATGGTGGTGACCCCGCGGGTGCCAACCGTACGTTTCCCAGGTTCGGAGTGGGAGCACAGTTTATTTTCCCTTCCGGCGGAATTAGTACCAGGCTAAGGTTAAATTCGAGCCTTGGTCTGGAGGCGAATGCGGTTTTGTGGTCAAGCCCGTCCTTCGGAATTGACGGCACCGCCTCGCTGCGCCTTCTTTCGTACCTGACGGAAAACGACCTCGTCAACTTTTACTTGGCGACCGGTGGGGCCTACAACTTCGGGGGCGTAAATCCGGCCAGTTTGGGCCACTTTACGGCGGTGGCGACGGGAGGTGTCGCCCTCAACGTACTGTCCGAAAGGTTCAGGGTCAACCTGGAATTTGGGCTTCAGGGTCGGGCGATCAATAACTTCGGGATGACTTTTGGTAGCGGTTTTCACTACTACTTTTAAGTTCACCCCGCTGACAGTTTTTTCGGTAACGTCGTATGGACCCCAATTATCGGGAACAGGCCGCCTTATTTAACCTACCTTATAGAAAACCCCAAGCCCTCAGGTAAGAATTATCCTTGCGCGGACAGGGTGATTCTATGAACGACGAGAAGAAGAGGTACTGGGTTGGAATTAACATGATCAGGGGAATTACTCCCCGAAGGTTTCACGTTTTACTCAACTATTTCTCCGACCTGAGTGCCGTCTGGAACGCTTCCGAGTCGAAACTCCGGGAGGTACCGAGCGTTAAGAAGTTTGCCGCCCGGTTAGTTGAGGGACGGGACGACGGTGCTGTGAACGCTGAGATGCGCCGCTGTAGGGAGCTGGGCATCGAGTTGATAGCCCTAGAGGACGACGCGTACCCCGAGACCTTGCGGGCGATTCCTAAACCTCCACCCCTGCTGTACATGAAAGGACAGTACCGACGGGGTGATCGACTGGCCATAGGGGTGGTCGGGACGAGGAAGTACACTAACTACGGAAAGAGGATGGCGGAGAAGCTGTCCGGGCAGCTGAGCAGGGCTGGCTTCACCGTGGTCAGCGGTATGGCGAGGGGTATAGATACCTTCAGTCACCAGTCCACACTGAATGCAAATGGAAGAACGGTCGCCGTCATGGGTACGGGTTTTGGGGTCCCCTACCCGCGGGAGAACGTCAACCTGATGCGGAGGATCGCCGCTAACGGGGCCGTGTTTAGCGAGTTTCCTCTCGACCAGGGTCCGAGCAGATGGTCCTTTCCGCAACGGAACAGGGTGATCAGCGGCCTTTCCCGGGGGGTCCTCGTCGTCGAGGCGCCTGCGAGGAGCGGCGCGTTAATCACCGCCCACGACGCGCTAAATCAGGGGCGTGAGGTCTTCGCTGTGCCCGGAGATGCCAGGAAGAAGACGATGAGGGGGACGCACGGGCTAATCAAGGACGGGGCAAAGCTGGTGGAAGACGTGGCCGACGTGGTGGAGGAGTTTAACGACCTACAGCTGAGGCTGCCCCTGGAGAAGGGCGGCGTTGATAAACGGCCTGACCTTACCGATGAACAGAAGGAAGTCTACGAGGTGTTGGGCGATGAACCAATACATTTCAACGAGGTTCTGGGACGGGTTGACTTTCCACCGGGGAGGTTATCCCATATAATTTTTCAGTTGGAAATTGACGACCTAGTGGAGAGATCGGACGGGAACTTGTGGGCTAAAGCCAAGTAGATCAACCAAGTTTAGGAGGTTTTTTTAGATGGAAAGGAGTTTGGTTTTGTTGAAACCGGATACGGTACAGCGGGGTCTCATGGGCCAGATAATCGGCAGAATAGAAAAGAAAGGGTTAAAGGTCACCGGGATGAAGATGATGGAGGTAGAGGAGGGGCTGGCAAAAGAGCATTACGCTGAACACGTGGACAAGGATTTCTTTTCCGACCTGTTTGGCTTCATTACGTCAAGTCCGATAGTGGCGATGGTGGTTGAAGGGGAGCAGGCGATAAGCGTTCTGCGCAATATGATGGGTGCGACCAATCCGTTCGAGGCAGAACCCGGCACGATCAGGGGCGATTTTGGACTTGACCTGACCAAGAATCTCATTCATGGGTCCGACTCGCCGGAGTCCGCCAAGCGAGAGATCGACCTGTTCTTCGGTTCTGAAGAGATACTCGACTACGAATTGACGGTTGGAGAGTGGCATTAACTTCTGAGAAGACGACTCCGGGCCTGGTTAACCCCAGGCGAGGAAGAGTCCAATTTCAAGCAAAGAGGTGTCTATATGGGAAAGGAAGAGGTTTTAAACAGCACGCTGGAGAGGATAAAGAAGGATCACGGTGAAGGTTCGATAATGTGGATGGGGGACGAGAAAGTACTGGAGGTCGACGTGATCCCCAGTGGGTCCCTGGCGTTGGATATCGCTCTGGGTGCCGGGGGTGTACCGCGGGGAAGGATCGTAGAGATATTCGGTAAGGAGTCCAGCGGAAAGACCACGCTGGCTCTCCACATGCTGGCTGAAGTTCACAATAATGACGGCGCCGCCGCGTTCGTGGACGCCGAACACGCGCTTGACCCCAAGTATTCCTCGCAGATAGGTATAGATCTCGATCGGTTGCTGTTGAGTCAGCCAAACTCGGGCGAGGAAGCGCTGGAGATCACTGAGAAACTCATTCGCAGCGGGGCGCTCGACATGGTCGTCATCGACTCGGTTGCGGCCCTCGTCCCTCAGGCCGAATTAGAGGGTGAGATGGGTGACTCCCAGGTCGGTCTCCAGGCAAGGTTGATGTCCCAGGCGATGAGAAAGCTGGCCGGGGCAATATCTCAATCCCGGACGACGGTAGTATTCACAAACCAAATTAGGTCCAAGATCAATAACTCTCCGTGGGGGCCGTCGACGACGACTTCAGGTGGGAGGGCGTTAAAGTTCTATAGCTCTCTGCGGCTAAACATATACATCACGAAGACCTTAGACAAGGACGGTGAAAAGGTCGGTAACGCCATCACGGTCAAGGTCGTAAAGAACAAGGTAGCTCCACCGTTTAAGGAAGCCAACTTCGACATAATTTACGGCGAGGGAATCTCGCGCCCGAGGGAGCTGATTAACCTCGGTGAGGAATACGACATAGTGGAGAGAAGCGGATCATGGTATTCCTATGGGGATACTCGACTCGGACAGGGAGTTGACAATAGCGAGGAATTCCTTAAGGAGAACGAAGAAGTGGCGGACGAAATAGAGGAAAAGATCAGGCAGGCCGCGGGGTTGTCCGCGGACGAACCGGAGGAAGACTCGGATGGAGAAGAGGAAGAATCCGAAGAATCCGAAGAATAACCACGAAGGAAGACCGGACGCCGACGAACTGGAGCGGGCCAAGTCTTACCTAAACCTGTTGTTTAAGTACCGCCCCCGGACGGAGCGGGAGACGAGAGAACGGCTGGAGGAAAAGGGCTACTCCCAGGAAGTTATCACCGGGGCCATCGACTGGGCCAAGAGGACCGGAAACGTAGACGACAGGTCCTTTGCCAAATACTTCGTGGAGGACAGAAAGAGGAACAAGCCTACGGGAAGGTCCGGCCTATACCGTAAGTTGCTTGAGTACGGCGTAGATAAAGATACTGCCAACGAGGTTCTCGACGAAACCCTGGGCAATTACGACCAAGGTGCAAAGTGCAGAGAGCTGGCGGAAAAAAGGTTGAAGCGTTACAGGGGGGATGACGTGGAGGCGAAGTACCGCAAGACGTCCTCCTTTCTCATCCGCCGGGGTTTTTCCCGGGGAGAGGTAAAACGGACGTTAAAGGAGTTGCTGTTCAACGATGAATGAAGAGGTCAGAGTTGGTCTTGGGGTGGATTTTCACCTCCTTAGAGAGGGTGAAAGCCTTGTCCTGGGGGGAGTTGAGTTTGACTATCACCTGGGTACGGTTGCCCATTCGGACGGGGACGTGCTGTTGCACGCGATTTGTGACGCCCTGTTGGGTGCGGCCAGCCTGGGCGATATCGGGGAGAACTTCCCCGATGACGATCCGGCCTACAAGGACATATCCAGCCTGGAGCTGTTGAGGAGGGTTACGGATAAGCTCTCCGAACAGGGTTTCCAGGTGGTCAACGTCGACTCCACCCTCATCATCGAGAAGCCGCGGGTTGGCCCGGAACGCGAACGGATGGTCGAGGTCATCTCCGGGGTGGTCAGCGCTCCGGTCAACGTCAAGGCGACTACCACCGAAGGCCTCGGGTTTATCGGCTCGGAGGACGGCGTGGGCGCACAGGCTGTGGCAGCCCTGCGGAGAGAGTAATTATTTTACGAATAACGTTATCGTGGAGGTAATATGGAGGTAGAGGTAAGACAGGTCCAAGGTTCCACCTTCATTGGCCGCGGCGATTCCAACCACTGGACGACGATGGACGCAAGCGCGGAGAGCGGCGGCGCCGATGGTGCAACGCGGCCGATGGAGATGCTCCTCATCGGGCTCGGTGGTTGCACGGGCATAGATATGAGCGAGATCCTGAAGAAGATGAGGGTGGATTACCAGGAGATCAAAATGGAGATCAGCGCCGATAGGCGGGATAAGCATCCAAAAGTATTCACGGAGATTAGGCTGAAGTACAAGGTTTACGGGACAGACCTGCCCGAGGACAAGATCACCAAGGCGGTGAAACTGACTCAGGAGAAGTTCTGCTCGGCAACTCATACCCTCAAGGGCCCCGCGGAGGTCGTTTACGACTACGAGTTGATCCCCCCGGACGGGGAGAAATAACCTAAATTGTAATTCCTTGCGCCATGGGTAACCTTCAGTTAGAGACTATGGGGTAATAATCAACACCACAGCCCAGACCAAAGTCCGCTATGATAAAGTGTAAGTCGTTAACAGGTGAGTAACTCTTTCTGATTGTTACTCTCAAC
>JAGXLQ010000072.1 GCA_018334595.1 Candidatus Bipolaricaulota bacterium
GGAGGATTGGTGAACAGTATCTCGCCGAGGTACGGGATATCCTTGAGCAGGGGCACGGTAATATTGGGGATCGTCGAGTTGAGTGGCTCTCCCTCAAACCCTTTGCCAAACAGCCCGGATAATCCCAAGCCCAGCATGGTTAGTGCCAGCCCGGAGACGACCTGATTGGCCCGGAGGGTAATACTGGCAAAGGCGTGGACCAAAGCGGCCAGGCCTCCGGCAAGAGCGGCGACCAGTATCCCCAACCAGGGGTTTCCGGTGATATAGGCGGTGGCAAACGCGCTTACCGCCCCCATAATCATCATACCTTCGACTCCCAGGTTTACAACCCCCGACCTCTCGGAGTAAATTTCTCCCAGGGTACCCAGTAGGAGCGGAGTTCCATAAGCAAGAGCCCGGCTGAGGATTCCAATGACCCAGGTCTCTATCATCAGCTTCGCCTCCATTCAATTTTGTAATTCATCAGTATCTCGCTTCCGATCAAGAAGAACAGTATCAGGCCGTTGAACACGTCCGTTATCTGAAACGGCAACCCCAGAGATACCTTGAGGGCGTCCCCTCCGGAAAAGATCGCCCCGAAGAAAAAGGCGGTAAGGATTACTGCCAACGGGTTCTTCCTGGCCAACCAGGCGACGATGATCGCCGTGTAACCGTACCCCAGTGACAGTTCGGAGGGGTTTCTTAGCATATGGTGTACCCCGGCGATCTCCCCTACACCTGCCATTCCCGCCATGCCTCCGGAAATAAACATAACCATGATAGACGTCTTTACATAACTCATTCCCGCAAACCTGCCTGCGGAGGGGTTACTCCCTAGAACTCTAATCTCGTATCCCGGGGTCGTCCGATTGATAAGGATGTAGATCAATAACGCCGCGACCAGCCCGATGACCAGAGTTAGCCAGTGTACGTTCGACGAACCGATTGTTCCCAACTGGGCACCGTCGGGAAAGTTGTCGGAGTAGGGGAAACCCCATTGTTTCTCGCCCTTCCAGGGGCCCTGGACCAGAAACAAAACAAGGTTGATCGCTATGTAGTTCATCATAAGGGTCGTGATGACGTCGTTTATGCCAAGCTTGCTCTTTAACACGGCGGGTACGAGCGCCCATAGCGACCCCGCCAAAAACCCAAAGAAAAACATGGCCGGGACCATTAGCGGTTCGGGAACGGGACTAAACAGGGCCACCCAGGTAGCGGCTATTGTCCCCAGCAATAGCTGTCCCTCGGCGCCAATGTTCCAGAACTGTGCCTTGAAGGCGATAACTAGCCCCACGCCCGCAAGAAGCAGCGGTATGGCCCGGCGGATCGTCTCGAGGAGCTCATATACTCCCCCAAAGGCACCGTCAAAGAGGGCGGTGTAAGCACTTATGGGGTTTGTGCCGTAGGCCCAAAAGACAAAGCTGGCAGCGATAAAAGCGGAGAGCAGCGCTAACAACGAGACCGTAATTATGACCCAGCCGGACGGGTTCGGCCGTTCCGATATCTCAAACGGTAAATATTCTTTCATCCTTTCACCTGTAAGTCTATAGTTGTTCCAACGGAGTTCCTGCCATCATCATGCCAATTTCTTCTCTTGTAGCCTGGTCCCTTTCCACCATGCCCATAAGGTTACCTTCGAACAAAACCGCGATCCTATCGCTCAGCGAGGTAATCTCCGTAAGGTTTTCAGATATCAACAGCACTGCCACGCCGTCCTCCCTCTGCTTTAACAGGAGGTTTCTAATTTGTTCTGCTGACCCCACGTCCAGCCCGTAGGTGGGGTGGGAAGCAATTATTAACCTGGGATTCGACGAGACCTCACGGCCGAGGATGAGTTTCTGTATGTTTCCCCCTGAGAGAAGGTTGGCCGGTGTGTCGGTTCCGGGGGCCTTTACGTTGAACTCTTCAATCAAGTTCTCCGTCCATTCCCTTACCTTCTTGTAGTCAAGGAAGATTCCCCGAGAGAAAGGTCTCTTCCTGTAGCTTTTTAATATGGCGTTGTCGTTTAAGGTAAGCTCGCCAACTATTCCCTGCTTTATCCGGTCTTCTGGGACGTGAGCGACCCTCTCGTCGGCGATTCGCCTGGGGGTTGCGTTGGTCAGGTCCTTGCCGTTGATGACTACTTTGCCGGAAGTTGCCCCGCGCAGGCCGGTCAGGACTTCGGACAGCTCTCGTTGTCCATTTCCTGCTACTCCGGCTACGCCGAGAATTTCCCCTTCGCAAACAGTAAAGGAGAGGTCGTTAACCGCGATGACGCCCTTATCGTTGTAAGTAGTTAACCCTTCGACCTCGAGTACGTCTTCTCCCCTATTGCACGGGTCTCTCTCCAGGTCGAACAGTACCTCGCGACCAACCATCTTTTTTGACAGTTCACGTTTATTCGTGGAAGCGGTAGCGAGAGTGTCAATGACCCTCCCCTCTCGGAGCACCGTGACCTGATCACTAATTTTCATGACCTCGTCCAGCTTGTGGGTGATGAAGATAACCGTTTTTCCCCCGGTTACCATTTCTTCCAGGACGTTGAAGAGTCTTTCTGTCTCCCCGGGCGTGAGGACGGAGGTGGGCTCGTCCAGGATTAGGATCTCCGCACCACGGTACAGTGCCCTGAGGATTTCAGCTCGCTGCTTTTCCCCTGCGGAGAGTTGCCAGATCTTTGCCCTTGGCTCTACGTCCAGTCCGTATTTACCGGCAAGCTCGATCAACTTCCTCTCTATTTGTCTTGTCGGTCGGGTCATGCTTACGTCGGTGAGGCCGAGGGCAATGTTTTCGATTACCGTGTGGTTGGAGACGAGCTTGAAGTGTTGGTGGACCATCCCGATTCCCAGCTCGATCGCCTTCATCGGAGAGACTATATCCGTCTTTTCCCCCTTGAGGTAAATAGTCCCGGAGTTTTTCTGATAAAGACCGTACAGGACCTTCATCAACGTGGTCTTTCCCGCCCCGTTTTCCCCCAGCAGCGAGTGTACGGTCCCCTCTTCTACGCTGAACGAGACCTCGTCATTTGCGACTACGTCGGGAAACCTCTTGACAATGGAGTCAAATCTGATTATTGGAGTAGTTTTTTGGTTCATATCAACTCAGTTAACTGAGTCTATTATAGAAGGAATTCTTTTTCAAATAGATTGTCAGGGAGGATAACACGACAAGAGTCTTTTTGACAAAGCGTCGATTTGGGTTAAACTAGTACCTGTGTTGCCGTCAAAATTCTTTACGCAGACGGCGACATCGTCCGTGCGTAATTACCACGCGGATAAGGTAGCGCAAGATCGTTTTCTCGATATAATAGATGAAACCAAAATAAAGGATGTGTATCTTGAACGTCTTACAGTTCTTATACAACAACGAGTTGTTTTGGGTTATCGTAATTACCCTCTACGCTCTTTTGGTAACCGTACTTACAAAGTACCCTTACCGATGGATGCTTGACGCAGGGCTGGAGAAGAACGTCGCAGTCTATTACGACAGAAAAATAGTCCACATGCTTGCTGGTGGGGTGGCGTCGTTTGCCGTTCCGTTTGTCTTCAAGGACGGTTCGTTTCCCTTTCCTTATATTTACCCGTTGATAGTGGGGCTAAGTCTGTCCGTGTTAACGTTAATTCCACACTTAACGGGTAACTTAATCGAGTCCGTACAGGTGGAGAAGAACGAGAACGAAGTTCACTTCTGCCTGATGTGGGGGCTTTCGGTTTTCGTTCTCTGGGTAGTCATCGACAACCCCTGGATTGCAATAATTCCCCCCGTATTTATGGCGTTTGGGGATGGGATCACTGGAGTCGTCCGGAATCTAATGTACCAGAAACGGACGAAGAGCCCCGTGGGTAACGTATTTATGCTGGCTCTATCCGCCCCGGTTGGTTTCTTTCTGGCGGCGCAGGGAGGGATAGCGATGTGGGGGCTGATTGCAGCGGTCGTGGCCTCCTATCTGGAAAGGTACGAGTTCGGCCCAATTGACGACAACATACTAATTACCGTTAGTGCCTCTTTAGTCCTTTATATCGGACACCTGATTGGCCCCATAATTTAAGTCCGAGGGGAGTTCCAGTACCAAGAAGATCGGCCGTGGTTGGATTAGCGGGATCTGTACCCCCGTTGCAAAATTGGGTTTCCGTGCTTAACATCGCTATCGGGTAGATTTATGGACAAGTTAAAGCTGATTGAAAACGTCGATACTATATTTACTGCTGATTCCCAGGGCAGGGAACTTGCCAACGCCTACGTATTGGTCTCGGGGGGAGTAATTGCGGAAATTGGCGAGGGCCCTTACACCGGTCGAGTTCCCGACGAAATTTACGACGGCAGGGACATGGTTATGATTCCCGGCCTGATAAATACCCACCACCATCTCTATCAAACACTCTTTCGAAACTTCAAAGGGGTTAACAGCGCGAAGCTGTTCGACTGGCTCACCGCGCTCTACGATCGATGGGCAAAGGTGGGGGAGGAGGCCATCTACACCAGCACCGTCATAGGTACCGCCGAACTGCTCCTCAGCGGGGCGACGACGACCAGCGACCATCTCTACCTGTTCCCCGGGGGAAACAATCAGCTCTTTGACGCCGAAATCGAGGCGGCAAGGCAGGTGGGCATTCGCTTTCACCCCACCCGGGGGAGCATGTCACTGTCCAGGGAGGATGGAGGTCTGCCTCCCAAGGAGGTAGTCCAGACAGAGGACGAGATCCTCGCGGAATACGAGCGGGTGATAGACGAATACCACGAAGGGGGTAAGTTTTCCATGCTAAGGGTCGCCCTGTCTCCCTGCTCGCCGTTTTCGGTATCGGACGAGCTGATGAAAGAGACGGCCGAGTTGGGGCGTCGTAAGGGGGTCCGCCTGCATACGCACCTCGGTGAGACCGAGGACGAAAATCAGTTCTGTCTCGAACAGTTCGGCTTACGCCCCGTAGATTATATGGAAGAACTTGGATGGATCGGGGGTGACGTCTGGTTCGCACACCTGGTTCACCTCAGTGACGACGAGATCGACAGACTTTCGGATGCCCACGTAGGTATGTCTCATTGTCCCTCCTCAAACATGAGGCTGGGTTCGGGCATCGCCCCGGTGACCAGGATGAAGGAAACTGAGATAGATATAAGCTTTGGCGTGGACGGAAGTGCGAGCAACGATGGCTCAAACATGATCAAGGAATTACGCCAGGGGTTGTTACTCCAGAGGGTGAAGTACGGCCCTGAGGCTTTAACCCCCCGGGAAGTCCTGCAATTTGGCACGACGGGAGGGGCAAGGGTTCTTGGACGAGAGGAGGAAATCGGATCGATCGAACCCGGCAAGGCCGCCGACCTGGTCATGGTCGACCTGAACCGGCTGGAGTATGCGGGTGGGCTGTCGGACCCGGTATCCGCGCTGATAATGTGTGACACGAAGGGAGTCGACTTTACCATGGTAGATGGAGAGGTACTTGTAAAAGGTGGCCGCTTGGTCGACGAGGGGCTGCTTGATTTTATTCCCAAGCAGAACGCTATTGCCCAGAGGTTTTATTCTGAGTGAAAGAACCCACCTACGCGGACTGACATGACCTTTCAACGTTTTCGTCTATGAAGTACAATCTGAAAGATTAAACATTGGGACACAAATTGAACGGCCGTGGCTATCGATTAACGTTTGGTTGATCATAGGTCAACCTTGAAACGCGAGGGTCGTCCTCCAGTACATTGTCGAATTGAGAATGGTGACCTGGTTGGACTTCATCCGTGGGCCAAGGACTAGAAGTGAGGTGAGGCAAGCAGATAGGCCTCGAATTGCAACCTAGAGGTTTCTAGAGGGAGAGAATTGCACAACCAAAGTGGAGATAATATGGAGACAAAGAAAGATAACCGCTCCGAAGAGGTTCCCGGGATCAGCCCGGTTGGTGAGGGTGCTAGGAGGGTAGACGCGAAGGATAAGGTTACCGGTGACGCCAAATTTGCCGCCGACATTTCTCCTCCCGGTGTTCTTACTACTGTTGTAGTTAGAAGCACCGTAACCAGGGGGTCCATACGCGATTGGAACCTTCAAAACGTCCGGGAGATGGACGGGGTAGAAGCGGTGCTTACCGCAGATGAGATCCTTGGAGAGAACGTAGTCCCGGTTATAGAAGACGATCAACCGGTGCTGGCAGAATCGGAGGTAAGGTACGACGGGGAACCCGTCGCCCTGATTGCCGTTAGAGGGAGGCGCAGGGCAGATGAAATCCGTGAGCTAGTCCGGGTGGAGTACGTGGAAGAGGATCCAGTGCTCGACCCTCAGGAGAGCCTGCAGGAAGATAGCCCCGATGTTGCCCAGCCCGAGTTCAGCGAAGGCCACAACCTATTCACGAAGCTAGAGATCGACAAGGGCGACGTGGAAAAAGCCATAGAAGACTCTCCGATCGTCGTGGAAGGTGAGTATCGGACCGGCTACCAGGAACATGCATATATGGAACCCCAGGGCGTTGTTGCCCTGCCCGCACCCCACGGCGGTATCGAAATCAGGGGGACGATGCAATGCCCCTATTACGTGAGGAACGCCGTTTCCAGAGTACTGGGCCGACCGCTGAACAGGATAAAAGTCGTTCAGGTGGCCACCGGCGGGGCATTTGGCGGCAAGGAAGACGTTCCGTCTCAGCTGGCTGCTTACGCTGCCCTCCTTTCGGATGCCACTAACGAGCCGGTAAAGTTGATTTACGACAGAAGGGAGGACATAAGGGTAACGAGCAAAAGACATCCTTCAGTGGTCCGATATGAGAGCGCGGCCGACCGGGATGG
>JAGXLQ010000073.1 GCA_018334595.1 Candidatus Bipolaricaulota bacterium
CGTCGAGGAGTTGGACCAACTGCAGGAAAAACGGGGCTTACAGCCAGAGATTTACGTAGGGTCACGGGCACACGTAATCACCCCCTACCATCCCGTGCTAGAAGTCCTTGAAAAGAGCAAGGAAGAGGTTGGCACGACCGGAAGGGGGATCGGCCCTACATATCAGGACAAGGCAGCTCGTAGCGGCTTCCGGTTCATTGACCTCGTGGAAGATGACTTCGAGGACCGCTTTCAGGAGAGGTTGGGTAGGCTAAATGAGATCTGGGGCGACCCGGAGGGCCTGACGGAGCTGGATACCTCCGAGTTTTCGGAAGCGGTTTCGCGACTAAGAGAAATTCTCAAACCGGATAGGATGGTTAACTCCTCCCCGTTGATCAACGAAGCAATTGATAACGGAGAAGAGGTTATCTTTGAAGGAGCCCAGGGGTCCCTCCTGGACATAGACATGGGAACCTACCCATTTGTCACCTCATCCAATCCGACAATTGGGGGAATAGGTCCGGGGGCCGGGGTATCACCGACGCGGGTCGAAAGAAGAATCGGAATCGTCAAGGCCTATACCACACGTGTGGGTAAAGGCCCCATGCCGACGGAGGACACCGAAAAACTCGGCGAACGGTTACGGGAAGAGGGGGGCGAGTACGGTGCGACGACTGGCAGGCCGAGACGTTGCGGACCACTTGACCTGGTCGGCTTAAAGTTCACAGCAGAACTTAACGACTTCACCGAAATTGCGTTAACCAAACTCGACGTACTATCAGGTCTAGAGAAGATCAAGGTAGCAAACGGGTACAGGCTGGACGAAAAGAAGATCACAGAGTTTCCTCCTTCGTCTGAGGACCTGGCCGGCTGCAAACCAACCTACATGAATTTACAGGGCTGGGAAGAGGACATCACCACCGCAAAGAGCCTGGACGACCTACCGACAGCTGCCAGGGACTATGTTAACTTCGTCCAAGCAGAAGTTGGTGTCCCAGTATCAATAGTCTCTGTAGGCAAAAAGAGGTCCGAGACGATCGTTACCTAGGTCTTCCCCTATTTGAACCTTTTTTCCGTTGGGGATATACTTTATCCTAGGAAAAAATATTTCATACGATCCGATCTTTTTGGGGGCAAGCTAGACATGGGCAAGATTAAGGATTGGTTACTTGACACGGGAGGTCCGACCTCGAACGAATCCAATTCCAATCGACGGGACCAGAGTCCCTCAACCGAGTGGCGGCAGGGCATTGCCATAGTCGACAACGGGAAAATTATTACCTTTATCGACTCCTCATTCGCCAATATCTTTGGATACGAGGGGCGAAATGAAGTCCTAGAATTAGACCTAGATAGCCTTTATCCACAGGGGGAGATTGGCCGGTTGGACGGGGAAGTGATTCCCCAGCTGGAGGAGGGTGAGATCTGGGAGGGCAAAGCTACGGGCTTAAAAAAGGACGAGGAGAGATTTAACCACGGCCTTGCCATATCAAAGATCACCGATAACGAACTAGTCTGGAAGGTAAAGGAGCCTTTCCCCGGACAAGAAAACCCCCAGCCCCTTATGGGAATAGAAGAGCAGATATCGAAGTTGCGCCAGGGCCTGAGCCGTTTGCAAAAACTTACGAATGAGGGAGAGATATTAAGACAAACCCTCGAGGTACTCCAAGATATTATTGATTTCGACTTCTCTGCTATTCAGATCGTGGAGGGGGGAATTCACGTCGCAAAAAGCAACCTGGACGGGGAAGAATTCTATCGTATTGGAGAAGGCCTGGCTCAATTGACCTTAGAAAGGGGTAAAACCTTGCGGGGAGAAAACCTTTACGGGTACCGTGAATTCGACCCCAGGCGGGAACTTTTCCACTCCTTCATCAGCGCACCCATCGGTGACCTTGGTGTCGTTCAGGTCATTTCCAAGGACGTAAACAACTTCACGCAAGGAGACGCCGATCTCCTGCAGATACTGACGGACCACCTGAGAGAAAGACTCTCCCGAGTTAAACTAGAAGGGGCCTTAAAGACCAAGGCGATTCACGACCACCTGACGGGGCTTTACAACAGGCATTACCTCACTGAAGTGCTGGCCAAGGAAGTCGAACGGGCAGACCGTTACAACCACGAGATCTCCTTCTTGATGGTCGACGTTAACCATTTCAAGGACGTCAACGATAGTTATTCTCACGCGGTCGGCGACCAAGTGTTGACGGAAATTGGCTCGCTGTTACGTGACAACGTCAGGGGGCCGGATATCGTATTTAGATACGGGGGGGATGAATTCCTGATCCTGCTCCCCGAGACGGGTGAGGGTTCGGAAGCAGTTATCGAGAGGCTGCAGACGGAAATGGAAAAATGGAACGAGGAGAACGACTTAGTCGATATTCCTCTGACACTCGCCATGGGAGCTGCTAAGTTCAACCCCAAAGAGGACCTGACAGTAGAGGAAACGATCGGGAAAGCGGACCGTTCGATGTACGAGGACAAGAAGAACAATTAACCGAGCCTGGCGATGAACCTGGGTGGAACGTAATCGGTGACAAATATTCTCTCCGACGCCCGTTGGAACTTTATCCCCGAATCTATAGCCTGCTTGGCATTTACTTTCAGCACGGTCGGATTTGGCGTGTGACGCCTCCCCACTTCAATCGCGTCCTCCTCACGGGCGGAGAGGTGGACTTTCCGTCGAGTCTGGCTCTTGAGCCCCTGGTCGAGAATCCTGTCGGCCACACTGTCCGAGGTGCCGTGAAACAAGACATCAACTTCAACCTCGGGGAGGTCGGGTTCCACGTCAATAGAATGGCCGTACAGGGCACGGACCCTGTCCTCGGTGATCTCGTACCGGCCCTTGCTATCCTCCTCCACAATCTCCTTAACGTTGCCCTTACTTAACTCTGGCCAGCGGTTCTGCAGCTTCTCAATCAGTTTCCCGAGCGAGACGAATCCCCGTCTATCGATCTCCATACCTGATGGATCGTGCCGTAAAAGGTAAGCCATCATTTTACTTACCCTCTGTTTTTCCATAGCTCACCATCCGTACTCGTTCTTGATGCCGTTGACGGAAACAACCCGGTTACACCGGAGTAATTTTATCCGTTGGGAGGCTGAAATCAAACCTGCTTAGGGGGGTGCGGGAAGCGACCGGGTGAGTAATCACGAAAACCCTCCGTCCGACGGCTGTATAATCACAGTAACCTTGAGACGAGACGAGTGACCTCCCGGAGAAACTCCTCGTCTCGATCGGTAAACGCGCCCCTTTGGTGAGAATCGATATCCAGTTCACCCACCAAGTCCCCGTTGGAGAAGATCGGGAGGACTATCTCCGATTCCACTTCCGGACTGCAGGAGAGATAATTGTTCTCATCGCTTACGTCGTCCACGATAAAGGTGCTCTCCAGTTCGGCAGCCTGCCCGCAAATCCCCTCTCCGTAAACTATTTCCGTATGTTCGGTGGGGGCACCGGAAAAAGGCCCAAGGGAGAGTTCCTTCTCCTCGGGGGAGGCGACGTAAAAACCCACCCAGTCGTAGTGATCTACCTCCTCCCGGAGCAACTTAACAACCTCCAGGAGTTTATCCCCGGGGAGAGAGTCGGAATCTAACCTCCCCTTTATCTCATCACGGACCCGAGAAAAGTCGGTCACCTTCATCAACTCCCGTCACGGTCCCACCCGGACCTAGTACTGAGAATGGACTTTGTCGAGATAGTCCGCAGCCAGGTCCGATATCCTCTCTCGCTTCTTCTTCCTCCTCTTCTTCTCCTTCTTCTGAAGGTCCTCGGACTCCAGCTCGGCCGCCCTACGCTTGTTGTCCTGGTGAATCTTTTCGGCAATAATAAGCTTCATCGCCCTCGTCGGAGTGCTGGATGAATAGAACCTGCTCTGGTCGCCAACTCCGAGAAGACGCCTGTAGGACAGGTAATACTTCAACAGGTCATCCCACGAAGTCTTAGGGTTGATCATATTCCCCTCGTCATCGACGTAACAACGTTTTGGTTTGTAGTCTGGCCTCAATTCCGTTCACCCCTACTTCTAAGTTATCGATAACCGATGGAGAATTATAACCTCACACCAATTTACCATTCAAGAGAACATGCAGTTGACCATCTCTGTCGTCCGGCCCTGACAGTTACTCTTTAAGTTTCTTCTTAAAGTCCTCAATGAGTCGGACCGGTGACGGGTCGCTGCCGTTCAGCAGAGCCAGGTAGACCGAGAAGTAATCTCCAAAGTAGACCTGCCCCAGTATCTCGGTAAACTTGTCGCCTTGAGGGGCGACGTTCTTCGCGAAGGGTATTCCTTCTCCCTCGAATATCTCCTGGATAATTCTCATCCTCTTTTCGTTCCGACTTGAGTCGAAGCCGTTGGTCAGGATTAGTGCCTTGCCGTTCTCCATCAGCGTATCGGTCATCTCGTATCCCACCGTCTCGTTGTGGTTCAATTCGGGAAAGACGTTCCAGAACGCCGGCTGTTTTGCGTTTTCGTTCACCTGCGTCTTCCAGCGGTAGGCAACTGCCTCGGTATTGTATTTTGTTCCATAAATTATCGGGACCTTTCCGTCAAATTCTTCGGCCAGCCGCTTTGACGCGTTGTCTTCCAGCCCCACCTCGCTGCCCCAGGCTTCCCTCATCTCCGTAAGATCATCGATCAACCCGTCCAAATCCAGGGTACCGGCGAGCCCCTCCTCCCGCAGTAACTCCAGGAGGGGAAACAGGATATATCCGGTTGAAGCTCTGGGCTGATGACCGGTGGGAATCTTAATCAACGGAACCGCCTCCCGGTTACATAACCTCTCCATCTTGCCTCCGGTCGTGAGACAGGCCGCCTTCATCCCCCGACTTATGCCGTCTTCCAGTGCCGCCAAGGTCTCCTCCGTGTTTCCGGAGTAACTTATCCCCAAGAGCAGATCATCCCCGGTAACGTAATTTGGAAGTTTATAACCTCTGTTAGTTATTACAGGGAGGTCAACCAGGCGCTCAAGTAGGTTTCCCGCGATAGCAGAACCTCCCATCCCGGTAACTATCAACCTGTCGTACTGGGATATATCGAGGGGCACATCCAGCTCCCTGCCGATCGAGACCGCCTCCTGGCACTGTTCGGGGAAACCGTCAAGGTCCTCCAGCATCCCCTGAGGGTCCATCTCCTTCATCTTTAAGGTATCGTTAAGTATCATTATTACCTCCGTTTTCTTTGCTGTGTTCTTTTGCTATCGCCTTTACCCCTTGTGCCCTGTCCTTCTTCATCACCAACAGGGCTCCCCTGGTGTTGGCCACGACCAGGTCGTCAACTCCCAGCAGGACTACAGGTTTTTCGTTACCGCTGTAAACAAGGTTGTTGGCTGAATCATGAAATTCAACCTTACCGAGTCGGTTGTTGTCGTCTTCAACCTGGTCCAGAACTAGCCCCAGGCTCGGCCAGTCTCCGAGGTCACTCCATCCAATTGAAGCGGGGATAACTGCCTTGTCACCAGCCTTCTCCATCAAGCCGTAGTCAATGGATACGGGGGAGAATTCTTCGTACTCCCCTGTAAGGACCTCCCTTTCCGCTTGGGTACCCACGCTATCCGCTATCCTGTTTAGCCCCGCGTGGAGATCGGGTAGGTGTTCTGTTAACCCGTCGATCAGCCTATCGGTACGCCAGACAAACGTTCCACTGTTCCAGAAGTAGTCACCGCTCTCGACAAAGGACTTTGCCGTCTCCCTATCGGGCTTCTCGGTAAAACCCTCAGCCCTTCTCCCGGGCTTAAACCCTGGGATATAATCTCCTCCGCGGATGTACCCATAACCAGTTGCCGGACGAGTCGGCTCGATACCGAGGGTTACGTATTCGCCCCGCTCGTACGCCATCTCGGCGCCAAACGAAAGTATATCCCGAAATCTCTCGTCCTTGGTAATCAGGTGGTCTGCGGGCGAAACAATCATCACGGAGTCTTCCGGGTTCAGGCCAAGATATCTCTCCGCGTAAACCGCGGACAGCCCGATACACGGAGCGGTATTTTTTCCCATCGGCTCCTCGATGACGTTCCCTTCGGGAAGCGAGGGCAAACACTCCCTCGCAAGCTTACCCTGCCCTTGCCCGGTAACTACGAGTACGTTCTCTCGAGGCACCAGAGGCTCTATCCGTTTGAAGGTCCTGGTTAACAGAGACTCGCCACCTAGGTCGATAAACTGTTTCGGCCTCCTTCGTGTGCTCAGCGGCCACAATCTCGTCCCCTGGCCACCGGCCATTATCACGGCATATACTGTATAGTCAGACATTGTTACCTCCTCAAGAAGTAGGGTTTTATAACATTCAAATTATAAATATCACGGAGTATGCATCCAACGGCTCGTAGTAACTGAAAAACTCTTTTTGGTCTTCCCTTAAAAGTCGACCTTGAGACCGGTCGAACCGAAGAAGCTAAAGTAACTCTCCCCCGATTCCTCCAGGCCCCAGTTGAGGCCTGAGGTAAACGACAGCCCCCATCTACCCAGAAAGGGGTAATTGGCCGTGGCCTTGGAGGTAAGGTCCAGGCCTCCAGTACCCGGTACGTACTCAGCATCCACGCTCAACTGTGGCGTCAGATCGTCCATTGCCTTCCAGTTGATTACGTCCGAGACAGTATAGGAAAAGCCCTTCTCCTCCTTGTAGTTGATGCCAAACTTTAGCTCATTGGTTAGGGAGGATATTGGTTGCCAACTCGCAGTCAGGCCTACCTTGCCCGACAGCTTCGTCTTGCTTCCGTAG
>JAGXLQ010000074.1 GCA_018334595.1 Candidatus Bipolaricaulota bacterium
AGAATATCGGGGGTTCATCTTTCCAGCACGAGGACAGGGAATACACCATTCCTTCAACCTGGACTCTGGAGTGGTCCAAGTCAACGAGCAGGCCAGCGGCGATGACGTCTCTGGTCGAACTGAATGCCAGCGAAAACGCCAATGCGGAAAGAACGGTCGTCGCCGAGGTAAACCCTCAAAAGGTGAACTTGTGGATGGACGTAACCGTCTCCGCACACAGGAACGGCATGGTCGATCCTGCGGGTAAGTACCAGGCGTCGCTGGACGTTTCGGTAGTTGACCTTAACTCTTAACAGAAGTACGACGTCCTCTACAAAAGGAAGCCAAACTGTTACACGTCGATCCCCGGCGGTTAATTTCAGGTAATCCAATATTGGCGAAGGTTTCCCTATGAGGGGACCGCGAACCGTATGGTCGCCCTGAACAACCTCGCCAATCCACCTTATAATTACCCATCCTTTATCAGCAAATGGAGGTTTAAGATAATGGCAGACCGAGACAAGATCGATATCAATTATCTATACAGCAAGAAAGCGGAAGGGGAGAAGATATCGTGGCTCACCGCGTACGATTATCCGATGGCCAAATACGAGGAGGAGGCGGGGATAGAGATGATCCTCGTTGGAGACTCCGGCGGTATGACTCAGCTTGGCTACGACTCCACGCTTCCCGTGACGATGGATGAAATGACCATGATGACCAAGGCGGTTACTCGGGCGACGGAAACGACTTTTGTCGTTGGTGACATGCCCTACATGAGTTATCAGCCGGACAGGTCCGAAGCGATAAAAAATGCCGGAAGGTTTATGGGGGAGTGCGGGACCGACGCGGTAAAACTCGAGGGCGGAAGAAGGATGGCACCGACCGTGGAGGCCATCGTGAATGCGGGTATTCCGGTTGTGGGGCATATCGGCATGA
This sequence comes from Candidatus Bipolaricaulota bacterium, assembly GCA_018334595.1. GTDB lineage: Bacteria > Bipolaricaulota > Bipolaricaulia > M55B111 > M55B111 > M55B111. The sequence continues at coordinate 919 of JAGXLQ010000074.1, forward strand.
CGCCGCAGTCGGCCGCGCTTCTCGGTGGGTACAAAAGCCAGGGAAGGGACGCGGAGACGGCAAAGGGGTTGATCGCGGATGCAAGGGCTCTGGAGGATGCGGGGTCGTTTGCCATACTCCTGGAGGCAGTCCCCACTCGTGTTGCTAAGATCATTTATGAAGAATCCCAGGTCCCGATCTACGGGATAGGTGCGGGTAAACACGTCGACGGGCAACTCCTTATCGCCCACGATATCCTGGGCTTGTTTGAGCTATTTAAGCCGAGGTTTGTCAAGAGGTATGCCGCGCTGGGGCGAGATATGGTGGACGCGGTAGCCCGGTTCAAGGAGGAGGTAAAGGGCGGGGAATTTCCGGATCCTGAACATAGTTACGGGATGCCGGACGAGGAGTACGACAAACTGGTCTAGAGGTTTACGAACAGACGAGCGGAGGAGATAACCGACTAACGGGCAAGCTGCGACGCGTAGCGGATAAGGGAGCGATGGGGACTCAGGAACGTATGGGCGCACCTCGCTTATCTGGTCCCTGAGAGCTAGCGACTGGCCCATCAGTTCGTTGGCGGCGGGGTTGAAGCGGCCTGATGACAAGAAGCCTTCAGCCAGTTTGGCCATACCGGAGGTAGCCACCCGTGACTATCACCCTCCCGACACCCAGGCTAACCCTTGTTGCCTCATTTTTGTGACCGGTGAACAGTGTAAGCTGGCGGCTCAGACATAAACGCTAATCTCTGGTAAGCCGATAGAAGGCGAGCTTTGTCTGACCGTACTCTCGGGAGTCAATTTGGTTCAGGTTGGACAGTTCACCCGGTAGGTCATCCTTATGGAAGACCTCTACTATTATCACGCCGCCGGGCCTGATTACTTTTAGGCTGTTCAATTGCTCCAAAGTAGTTGTCGCTAGGTTCGTCTCGTAGGGAGGTCCGACGAAGGCGATGTCAAACCTGCGAGCACGCCGGTCGTACTTCTCGAGAGCCGAGCCCACGTCGTTTTTTTCCACGACCGCCCTGTCGGTGTAGTCTAGTTTTTCCAGGTTCTTCGAGATGAGCGAGATAGCTTGCTGAGACCGGTCTACGAACGTGCAGTTTCTGGTCCCCCGTGAAAGGGCCTCCAGCCCTACGCTACCAGTACCGGCGAATAGATCGAGAAAGCGGGCTCCCTCAACTAGCTGACGGATCATATCGAACAGGGCCTTGCGGACGAGGTGCTGGATGGGACGAATGTCCTTAGGTCCTGGTCCGAACAGGCTGTGCCCTTTTTTCTGCCCACCTATTATATGCATAACCGTAACGGAGGTTGATTGAGAAATTGAACGACCATACTATCTTATACTGGTTGGAGAATTTGAAAACAAGGTGTGTATAAATGGAAATTAATCAGTTGACTACAGTTATTTTCGACCTTGACGGTACCTTATGTACTTACGAGGAAAGCTTGGGGAAATCACTCTTGAGGTGTTTTGAGGTCGAGAACGTCGACGACCTCCCGTTTACCCCCGAGGACTACGAGGAAGAGTTCGGGCGTCAGTTTTGTAGTGCCATTGAAGGACGGATAGAGCGCCCCGAGCTCTCCTACAGGAAGAGGTTGGTCTGGAGCCTGCTTGAGCCTCTGTCCGGGTTCTCGCAGAAGCAAATAGCCGGCTACGCCGACAGGTTTGACGAGGTTCGGGAGGAGGGGTTAGAGTTGTTCCCGGAGTCCGTCCAAGTGTTGAAGAGATTACAGGGGGGCGTCAAGTTGGGGTTGCTTACCAACGGTCCCTCTAGCCTGCAGTGGGCGAAAATTCGTCACCTGGGGATCGAGGAGTTGTTCGACGAGGTGGTGGTCAGCGGAGATCATGGTTTGGTGAAGCCCGACCCGGAAATATTTCATTTAACCCTGGATAAGATGGGCTCCACGCCGGCGGAGTCCATCTACGTCGGTAACTCCCATAAGTACGATGTTGAAGGTGCTAAGAACGCCGGTCTCCCCGTAATCTGGAGAAGAAATGAAGGAGGGGAGCGGCCGGACCCCGATGAGAATTACCCCGAACCGGATTTCGTCGTCGACGACCTGGTAGAGATATTCGATCTGGGGATTTTGCAACTATCCGATGATTCCGATTCAAGGAGAGTAAAGTTATCATGAAAGAGAGAGATGTAGTGCTGATTGGTGCAGGCCCGGCGGGACTGTTTGCGGGAGGTAAGTTTCTTAACTCGGACCTGTCCGTTGTCGTCCTAGAACGGGGCCGCCCTCCCAAGGAAAGAGAGAGCATAACCTACGGGATCGGAGGCGCTGGAGCCTTCTCCGACGGCAAGCTAAATTTAACTCCGAAGATCGGCGGAGACCCCAGCACGTTCGGTCGGAAAGGAGAGGAACTTTTGCCGTACATCGATGAGATAGACCAGGTATTTGCCAATTACGGAGGGGGCAGTACTTACTCCGGCGAGTCGGAGGAGGGGCTAAGGGAGTTGAAGAAGAAAGCTGGAAAATACGGGATAGAGTTCATCCCCGGCAAACAGAGGCACATTGGCACCAAGAAGATACGCGAGGTAATCAACAACTTCTACAACTACCTCGTAGACGAGGGCCTGGAGTTTGCCCTTGAGACGAAGGTAGAAGAAATCAGTTACGATGGGGAGTACTACGAACTAAAGACGGAGGATGAAACTTACCGTGCCCCGTACGTTCTCGCCGCACCCGGGAGGTCGGGGGCTTACTGGTTACGAGAGCAGGCCAAATCCCTGGGAGTCATAACGAACTATGGGCCCATCGACGTGGGGGTTAGGGTGGAGTTCCCCGCGGAAATATATCAGCCGATAGAGGAAGTGATGTACGACGCCAAGTTCAGGCTGCGAACGGAGACCTACGACGACCTGGTCAGGACCTTCTGTACAAACCCCCGGGGGTTTGTGGTAAAGGAGCCCCTTGAAGACTTCATGCTTATAAATGGTCATGCCGAAAACTCTAACAAGTCCGACGTGACCAACTTCGCCCTCCTGTCTCGCATTACGCTGACGGACCCCGTCGAGGATACGACCAGGTACGGTAGATCCATAGCCAAGCTGGCCAATACCATCGGCGGAGGAAAGCCCATCTTGCAGAGGTTGAAGGATTTGCAGAACGGGAGGAGGTCGACGGAAAAGCGTATCAGTAGAGTCCCCTACCAGCCCACGCTAACCGACAATACGCCCGGAGATATCTCCATGGCTTTGCCCGATCGGGTAACCGTAAATTTGACCGAAGGCCTGGAGAGGCTGAATAACATTATCGAAGGAGTGACCTCGGACAACACCCTGCTTTATGCCCCGGAGATAAAGTTCTACGATACGAAATATCAAGTGACCAGGGACCTGGAGACAAACTTCGACGGGTTTTACGTGGCCGGTGACGCATCAGGCCACTCCCGGGGGATAGTGTACTCCGCTATCACCGGAATGATCGCAGCAGAAGGTATAGTTGAGGAGACCAACCATAACTAACAACAACTGGAGCCGATAACGTATGACGACAAGAGTAAGATTTGCTCCTTCGCCTACCGGGTACCTTCACGTCGGTGGAGCGAGGACAGCTCTGTTTAATTGGTTATTCGCAAGAAACAAAGGTGGAGAGTTTATCCTTAGAATAGAGGATACGGACCAGTCCAGGTCGACCGAAGAATCTATCGAAGAGATCGAGGATTCGATGTCCTGGCTGGGGTTGGACTGGGACGAGTACTACAGGCAGACGCATAGGACCTCCCTCTACCAGGAGAGCACCGACGAGTTAATTGAAGAGGGACGAGTCTACGAATCCGAAGGTGCGCTCTGGTTCAGGGTTCCCGGAGGCGACGAGGTCGTAGTGGAGGACCTGGTGCTCGGTAGCGTCAGTTTTTCCACCGACGAACTCAAGGACTTCGTCATCCGGAGATCGGACGGGTCCTTTACCTACAACTTCGCCTGTGTGGTCGACGACGCGGAGCTGGGGATTACTCACGTCATGAGAGGGGACGACCATCTGAACAATACTCCCAAGCAGCTTCTCATCTACTCCGCCCTGGAGATAGACCCCCCCGAATTTGCTCACTTCCCGATGATACTGGGAAAGGACGGAAAAAGGCTGAGCAAGAGGCATGGGGCGACGTCCGTGTTGAGCTATAAGGAGAGGGGTTTCCTCCCCGAAGGTCTGGTAAACTTCCTCGCCCGGCTCGGGTGGTCCCACGGGGACCAGGAAGTCTTTTCTGTCGGTGAGTTGGTGGACTACTTCTCCCTGGATAGCGTGGGCGGCAGTTCGGCCGTGTTTGACGAGGACAAGTTACTCTGGATTAACCATCAGTGGTTACAGAGGAAGGAGCCTGACGAGCTGGGCAACCTATTCAAACGTTACCTGGTCGAGGGGGACTATTACGGACGCGAGGAGTTGGAGGGCTTGCCCCCGGAAAAGTTTGCCAAGGTCGCTGAGTTGTTGCGGGAGAGGAACAAGACGTTGTCCGACCTGGCAGAGGCAAGCGCTTTTGTGATCAAAGAAGAGTTGAGCTACAGCGACACCCCTCTCGAAGAATATGCGGAGGAGAAAGCCCAGGGCCTGTTAGGGGGGCTGGCGGAAAGGCTCTCTAGCCTGCCGGAAGACGAGTTTCGTCCAGAGGAACTGGAGGGGGTCACGAGAAGCTACCTGGACGAAAACGATGGCGGATTGGGCGATATCGCTCAGCTTTGCCGTGTCGCCCTTACGGGCAGGACGGTATCGCCTGGCCTGTTTGAAACGATGGAGCTCGTGGGCAAGCGTAAGACCGTAAACCGGCTTCTCCGGGCGTCGGAGTTCTGACTTGTTAAGGTACGCGATACTGGGCCTCGTTCAGGGCGTAACTGAATTTCTTCCGGTGAGCAGCTCGGGGCACCTGGTAATTCTGCAACATTTTTTCGGTTTGGAAGCGGAAACGAGCACTCTACTCGATGTCCTCCTTCATTTTGGGACCCTTCTTGCCGTCCTGGTCCTGTTCAGGAAGAGGATATGGAAGTTGATCGCTTCCATCTTCGATAGGTCGAGCGAGAACAGGCGGTACCTCTCGAACATTATTCTCGCCACAGTACCGATAGCTGTTGCCGGGTTTCTTGCTCAGGATATCATCGAGTCCGCCTTCAATTCGTTGCGCGCTGCCGGGATAGGTCTCCTCGTGACCAGTCTGGTGCTGGCAGGGGTAAAGTACCTGGGCGAAACGACCAAGGGAATGAAGTCTCTGACGTGGAAGGACTCCCTCATCGTCGGTATAGTGCAAACGGCCGCCCTCTTCCCCGGGGTATCCAGGAGCGGCGTGACCATCTCCGCGGGCATGGTCAGAAAGCTCAATCCGGAATTTGCCGCCGAATTCTCTTTTCTGCTAATGGTACCCGCCGTCTTCGGGGCTACGCTCTTTAAGGTCTGGGACGGAATTATCTCAAACCCGGCACCGATTTCCTCTCAACTGGCCCTCCCTTATATCGTGGGCACGATAATTTCCGCCCTCTCGGGAGCGCTGGCAATCGTCTGGCTGATACGACTGCTGAAGAAGGGCCGCTTTAGCTTCTTTGCCTATTATTGCTTCGCTGTAGGAGCGACGGTCGTTACCTGGTCATTTCTCTAACCTAAATATCTCTTATCTCTACCGAGGTTTCTTTAAGATCGAGTATCGCCACGGTTGACCTGCCCGTCAGCCATCCACCTGCCTCCCCGGGGTTAATTACCAGGGGTTTCCCCTGTTGAACATCTATCTTATGGGTATGGCCGTATACGATAACGTCCGGTACCGGGCTCCGCTTGATAATCTCCAGCA
>JAGXLQ010000075.1 GCA_018334595.1 Candidatus Bipolaricaulota bacterium
CCTCACCCGACCATGTCCATGATCTCCTCGACGGTATCGTCGGCCAGCCTCTCAGGTTCGTAGTCCTCTATGATCTCCTTTACCTTCTCGTTGAGCCTGTCTCCTGTGGTGGATGAGCCTTCGTTCTCCCAGTTGTCCCTTAGGGAGCGGTCGAAGTAGTCGGGCTCCCAGTAGTCCCTGAACTGTTCGACGGTCTCGGGGGTACCGAGGAAGTCTCCGCCCGGGCCTTCGTCCTTGATCTGTTCGAGCATGAGGGTCTCGTCGGTTACCGGTATGCCCCCCATCATGTGGTCGGACATATCTATCAGTTCGTCGGTCAACGCCACCATCTCCAGGGAGGTAGTCAGTCCGCTTTCCATGTAACCTACGTCGTGGATCAGGTTTGCTCCGCTTAACTTGGCCATGATGACCGACATGGTCGCCTCGCTGGCCGCCTGTTCGTCCATTACCTTGGCGTCGGAACAACCGGCGTAACCCCAGGTGGGTATTCCGTAGTAGCGACCTATCTCCGCTACCGCAGTCTTGGTCAGCTGAAACTCCGGTGAGCCATAGCAGATCTGGACGTCCTTCATGTTGAAGTGGTGGGGTCCGGCCCCGTAGACGAAGGGGGCACCGGGGTTGTAAAGCTGGTGGAGTACCAGCGAACTCAATATCTCTGCGTTACACAGGGCCATCTCGCCCGCCATTCTGATCGGTCCGGTGCTTCCCATCATCGGGGCGGGAGAGTGGACTACGGGTAACTCGGTCTCCGACATCAACAGCAGCTTGCTTAAGGCCGTCTCGCTCTGCTGAAGGGGCGAGGTCGGCTCGGAGTAGAGAAGCAGGTTGGGGCGTCTGCTCAAGTCCTCCCTGCTCTCCCGTAAGACGGTGGCCATGTCTATTATGCTCTCTAGGTCTTCACGGTCGTCACAGACTATTACGGAGGGCTTGGTGCTGTACTGGAGCATGTGGGCGTACTGCCACTGGTAGTTGGACAGCCCTTCCGGTTTGTCCTCGGGCATGCCGACGCTCATGAGGAAGTCTATGTTGTCCAGGGCGTCCACTACCCTGTAGGCGTCGTTGATGTCCTTAGTCTGCCACTTGCGGGTCTCTCCGGTGAAGGGGTCCAGGTAGTTGAGGGTGTCCGAACCCGTGCCGAAGTAGGTCTTGGTGCCCTCCAGGTACATGGCCGGGTCCCCGCCTCTTTCCGTCAACACTACCCTGCCCGGGGCCGAGGATATCGCCTCCTCGACCATGCCCGGGGGGAAGCGGACCAGGTTTTCGTCGGTTACGTATGCTCCGGCCTCCTGCAATATCTCTAGGGCCTGGTCGTGTTTAAACCTTAGGCCTACCTCTCTGAGTATCTCCAGGGTGGCGTTGTGTATGTCCTTTATCTGGCTGTCAGTAAGCAGGTGAAACTGTGGCGTATCGTAACTGGTATGGTTCGAATTAAGTATTTTCGACTTGCGATCTTCTAACATTAAGGATCCTCCTGTTGTTTGTTTGGGTTGTAAGGTTATGATTCTTACTTCTTGGTAGTAGCTAGCTCTGATTCAATTTCCTCGAGATCGTCCTTTAACCCACTGTCCACTGAGCTTTTCTTACTCCCTCCATCTAAGAAATCCCGGACGTAGTCATTTATCCTTTCTCTGAAAGTGTCGAACTCCTCGACGTCCTGGTTGGAATAAGGACTCCTATCGAGAAACCTGGGGTACCAGCTACTCTTAAAGTTCTTCAACGTGTGCTTATGGGAGACGAACTCCCCACCCGGACCAAGCTCTTTTAACAGACTGATGTCCACCTCATCCCCTACCTCCATTCCCCCCAGCGTGTGTTTGATTAGCGCGATCATCTCGTCTATGGCGACGATCATTTCGGGAATTAGGATCTTGGCGCTTCCGAACAGGCCTACGTCGTGGATCAAGTTTGCCCCGCTAAGTGAAGCCATGTATACGGAGGAGAGCGCTTCCATCATCGCCTGCCCATCAAACCTCTTAGAGTCACCGGTTCCCGCCGTGCCGAAGACCGGAAGCCCGAAATGGTGCCCCATTTCTGCAATTGCAGAAGACATCACCTGCAGGTCCGGGGCCCCGTAGGAGAAGTTTGCGGTCTGCATGTCCATCATCGAGGGCATGCCACCGAAGACGAAGGGGGCGCCAGGATTTACCTGCTGGTGGAGAACAAGTCCAAAGAGGGATTCAGCACACGCTTGTGCCACGGCGGTGGCGGCGTTCTGTGGCGCAGTAGCCCCCATCGCCAGAAACGGGGAGTAGAGTAGCGGAATCTCCTCTTCGGCACAATAGATTACCTTCTGTGCCGAGGCGTCAGGATTGACCAGAGGGGATATAGGTTCCGCATAATTGACGAAAAACGGTTTGCTGGAGAAGGAATGTGGCGTTTTAACCTCAGCCATCCTGTGTATCGTTCTCAGGTCCTCGGGCGTCTCGGTGATTACCACCAGCGGTTTGTCGGTGTTTAACATGCACTGCTTGGCCGAGACGACCTCGGCCATCTTGCTGTCTCGGTCGGCCGCAAACCCGGCCGGCATCAGGAAACTCAAGTTGTCCAGTTCATCTACCAACCCGACAACCCAGCTGATATCCTCCTCGCGACAGTCCCTATAGGTTCCCTCCTCGGGGTCGAGAAGTGCCGGCCCGTCCACGCTTGCTCCGAAGAAGCTATTGTAACCGGTGAGATCCAGTGCCTCGTATCCATTTTGGTCGTAGAGGCCCATTTCAGTCGGGGCGGAATCTATGGCATCTTTTACCAGTTCGGGCGGGAGAAATACTCTATCCCCTTCGATCGTCGCACCTGCCGCGGTGAGTATCCCCTTCGATTCCTCCTCGGTCAATTTCATTCCGACGCTTTCCAGTATCCGGTAGGCGCCGTCTTCAACCCTCTCCAGCGCCTCGTCATCGAGTAACTCAAACTTCAATCCAGCAATTGGCTCATAATCTTTTGTCAATTGATATCATCCTTACTTTATTTGGTTTTTCGACAGTGGTCCTAGGCGGGCGTGACTGAGAATCCATTTACCAATGGATCTCCCCGGGAGGCAACGAAGTAATTTACTCCGGTGATGTAGGAAGACCCGGTTACCTTTGGAGTAATAATCTTCTCACCCCCTTCTTCCTTCTCTTCGACAACCTCTCCTAAAAATTCAGTTCCGGTAACGCTTTGATAGGTTTTCTTTTCTCCTTTAGCGATGTCGCCTTTGTGATATTCCCGGGCAAGCTGAGAACAGGTTCCCGTTCCACAGGGAGATCTATCGATTACAGCCCCCTCGTGAATGACGATGTTTTTCAGTCCGCTACCCCCCTCGACGAACCTTATCCTCTCCAACGATACCTCGCCCGTCTCCGGGTGGACGTAACGCAAGTCTTCCCTCGCGTTAATCTTTTTCATAATACGGTGAGCGAAGTCGTTCAAGAGCGAAATGTTCTCGGGGGTAATGGAGAGGTCAACTTGATCCACGGTAACTATGCCAAAGAAGTTTCCGCCAAAACTAACGTCCACACGAACGTCATCTTCCCCTTCCAGGCTTACCGTAACCGAGTCAACAAAGTAGGAAGGCGTTCCAAACAGGTCAACTCTGTCGGCAACACCCCCCTGATAATGGACGACGGTGGTTACCAGTCCCGCAGGGGTGTCAAGCACTATCTCGTTCTTCCCTTCTTGCGCCGGCAACAACCCGAGCTCGGTTAGTACGGTGGCAACGCCGATTGATCCATGACCACACATATCGGCAAATCCGGCCGGATAGGGGAACAACACACCTACGTCAGCATCGTCCCGCGTCGGCTCGGTCACGATCGCCCCGAACATGGCAGCGTGCCCCCGGGGTTCCAGCATGGTCCTCGTCCGAAATTCGTCCGCGTTCTCCTTGAGCCACACCTGCCGGGCAGCCATAGAATCTGCCTCGAGCATCTGCTCGCTGTAGCCGCTCAGGATGACCCTTATCGGCTCTCCAGCGGTATGGGCATCAACCGCGACCGCAAATGCTTCGTCCCTCAAACCGGCGAGTGCTGTTGAGACCTCTTCCGGTCGCCAAGCCGTCTGACCGTCTTCCCTCATTCCGTCTCCTTGTTCAGCTTCAGGCCCCGCGGGGTGAGCACGTGTTCCATCTCGGACAGAAACAGGTCCAGCGTCACCGCGAGAGCTGCGGTCAACAGAGCCCCCTGAAGCATCAGGGGGACGAAGTTGACCGATTGTCCCCTCATAATTATCTGCCCCAGCCCTCCGGCGTTTATCAACGCCGCAATGGCTGCCGTACCCACGCAGAGTATTGTCGACGTCCTGATGCCCGCAACTATCACCGGCAGGGCCAGGGGGAGCTCGATCTTGGTAAAGATCTGGAGCTTGGACATCCCCATGCCCCGGGCGGATTCGATCACACTCTTATCTATGTCTTCAATGCCGACAGTCGCGTTCCGCAGCACGGGCAAAAGAGAATAGATAAACAGTGCAATTATTCCCGGCCGCGGACCGATGCCGAAGAAAGGAGATACGCCGGCGACCAGGGCTAACGGTGGGATCGCCAGGCCAACGTTTGCTATTGTGGTAACGGGAGTGGCCAAAAACTCAAGGCCCGGTCTGGTAATCAACAACCCCCCGCTGATACCGACACCAATTGCGAGGAGTTCGGCAATTCCTACCAGCTTGATGTGTTCCCAGGTCCTCAATAACATGTCCCGTCCGGACGCCGGAGAGTACCAGCCCTGAGCCCCGTAGAAGGTGAAGTATAGCGTGAAACCAACCATAAGAGTAATCAGAACGAACGACATTATTCTTTTTCCGGTCATTCTCCCCCTCCTCTCGAACGCCAGCTCAGTCTTCTTTCCACTACCCCAAATATCAGGTCAAGGGCGACTGCCAGTATGGACGAGAATATCGCTCCAGTCATGATAAGATCGACCCTGAGATTCCTAATCCCCCGGAATATGGGGATCCCAAACCCCCCACCTCCAACGAAAACAGCAAGGGCGGCGATACCGACACTCATCACGACGGCGCTTCTCACGCCGGCCATGATTACGGGAAAGGCAAGAGGTAACTTTACCTTGAGCAATATTTCCCGTGGACTCATCCCCATACCCCTGCCGGCTTCTATAATCGCTGGGCTTACCTCCTTAATTGCTGTATACGTGTTCTCTACTATCGGCATTTGCGCATAGAGGATTAGGGCAATTATTGCGGGCACCATCCCAATGCTCTGTACTCCGGGTATCGATCCCAGCAGGGGGATCATCATTGTGTACAAGGCCAGGCTGGGAATGGTTAACATTATCTCCGCCATGTTAACTACCACGTTGGCCAGGTTCTCTCTCCCCTCGCCAGCGATATATATACCTATGCCCACACCCAGCAAGGTCGCGATTGCAGTAGCTATGGCGACCATCTGCAGGTGCTGGAGCGTCCAATTCAAGATCAACGACCAGTGGGAATTAATGTACGTCCACGTGGCTTGGAATACTCTTTCTTCCATGCTATCAATACCTTCCTTGGCTCCAGGTTAAAAAGTCGTCACCCCGGTTCAAGGGACCGGGGTGACGCGTTTTTTCCTGGGCTAGCCCTCAATCAAACCGTGTTCGACCAAAAACTCCTCGGCCACTTCCTGCGGGTCCTTCGGAGGGTCAGATAGATCTGCTTCGTGGTTTAACTCCATCATAGTCCTTTGTGCTGATGGATAGGTTTCGCTCCCTCCTAACATCTCCGGCTGAGGGAAGGCACCTGCAAACTCGACCAGGATCTCCCTCACTTCTGGGTGTTCATCCAGGGTGTCCGTCCTGATTACGGGGAACAGGTTATAGGGTGGCCAGAAGCCCTTGTCGTCCTTCAATATCTTCAACCCCATGGCCTTGGCGTGCGGGTCCGTACCGTAAATCATCCCCACGATGGCGTTGTCCTTGTCCACCTGCCTCATCGTCAACCCAATCGACATCAACTGCAGCTCGCTGCGCTTGACCTCGAACCCATAGGTTTCCTGGAGCGCGGGTAGGCCGTCCGGTCTTTCGTAGAACTCGTTTCCAACCGCCCACTTGACCTGTTCTACATCGTTGATGTAATCCGCCAGATCCGAGATGGTGTGGACGCCGTTTTCATCAGCCCAGGTCTCCTTTACACACAGGGCCCACGTGTTGTTTACGTACAGCCCATTATCGGTGATCCAGGTAAGCCCGTTGGGCTTGTCCAGGACCTTCAACGCCCAGGGAAAGGCGTACCATGGCACCCTGCCCTCACCCTTGTAAGCTCGTCCCAGATAGGTCGTGTAGGCCGTTCCATCGTACGACATCATTAAGTCGATGTCCCCGGATTCCAGTCCCGCACGAAGGGTGGGACTGGGCAGGTTCTTCTTCAGGTTTACATCGTACCCCCTATCTTCAAGTAACAGCTTGAGCATCCAACCAACGATCCATTGTTCGGTAAAGTCCTTCGTTCCAATGGTTAACTTGCCTTTCGACTGAGCAGCAGCACCAATAATTGCGAATGTAGACAGGGCCACTGAGAAAATCAATAAGAAAACTAGCGCTTTTTTCACGTTTTACCTCCTAGTTTAGGAAAGAAAAATTGTCACGGTTTCTCGTTAGAGAAAGAATAAAGATTGGCGTTAACCGGGGATCCCACTACCACCTCCTTTTTCTGTATAGGTTTCTCCTATTACCTTCTGCAGGTCGTTA
>JAGXLQ010000076.1 GCA_018334595.1 Candidatus Bipolaricaulota bacterium
GGGAAGATGAATTTTCTGGTTATAGGTTTTCTTCGTTCTTCGTAACCTCCGCCTCTTCTCTCACCTTCTCCATCCACTCATTGTATACCTGATTCTCTTTCTGACTGAGAAGGTTGCTCTCGATCTGGCCTTCAACTTCCTCAAACGGCTTGACATTACCTTCGTCGTCCGTGAAAGACTGCTCGTTGCTCTCGTAGTAAGCTTTGACCTCTTCTTCGCTTACCCCCACGCCACTTGTAACCTCTTCCGTGAGCTTCTCGGACCTGAGGTTCTCCTTGATCATCGACTTCAGGTTATCCATTGACATGTTCTGTTCGTTCTTCAGGTAGTTTTCGAGTGCCTGCTCGTCCCCGAATTGCTCGTTATTCTCTACTATGTTGTCGATTTCGGCCTGGACTTCCTCGTCGGAAACTCCGATGTCCATCTCTTCGACCTTCTGCTGCTTGAGCTTCTGATCGATTAGCTGGTCCAATACGTACTTGCGGTACTCGGAGAGGAACTCGCTACCGGCTGGACTGGAAATCAAGAACTGGGCAAAACTCCGGTACTGCTGAGACAGAGTCATAATTATGGGATATACCTGCGCGGCCGAAGACAGTTCCTGCTCGGTGATGTCCTCACCGTTAACCGTCGCCACGACGGTCGGTTCGGAATCCTGCGCGGCTACCGCCAGGGAAGTGAAAACCAAAAGAGAAATTAACAGAGTAACTAACAGACTTTTCTTAGTGAAATTCAACAATATCACCTCGTTAGATTAATTGTTCGACATCGAAGTCGTGAATTCAACGCTACAGCTATCATGGTAGGAAAGAGATATGAAGATGATATGAAGGGATCATGAACGAACGACGAGGGGGGATAAGACGAGCTGGGTCCCTGGGATAGGACTCTAAATTGCCACTCTCCTGGCGCGCGGACGGTAATCATCGGCCCCCGCTATCGCTCACGCAAACACAGGTCCACCTACTTACCTTCTTCTAGTTATCGTCCAGGAGAACCTACCGACGGCCGGGCACATTTAGCTCGGAGCCCCGCCCGGCCACCTCGTTAACCCGTCCCTTAAGTAGGGCGTCGAGCTTATGTAGTTTTCGGGGTAGTCAGCGTCTGGTTCAGCGAGTAGTCCCGGATTTCCTTTGGCTCGCGGTCTGCGGCGATGACCTCGCCCTCCTCGATCACCTTCACCAGCTTCTTGTCCATGCTCTTCTCGCACCGGGGACAAGATACCTCCTCGACTTCCCAGGAAGCAATTCTCCTCTCCCCACAGGAGTCACAGACAAACAGCTGTTTCGCGCCCGAACACTTGCCTCTCTTTGCCGTCGGTTCCCCGTCGATCTCGACGATATCGAGCGAGTAGTCAACCACGGGGGAGTTGGAGATAGACGTCCCCACCCCGTAGGCATCGGCAACCTCGTTCAGGGAAGGAATCGACTCCTCATCGAGACCGCCCGATATGAATATTTTCACGTCGGCGAAGCCGTGGAGGTCAAGCTCCCACCTCACTTCCTTGGCAATCTGGAGCATGTCTCCCCTGCGGGAAGAAGGGGTATCAAGCCTGACGGCATTTAAGCCTTCAATCAGGTCGGCGTTCTCGAGCGCTTCGAACTTCTCGTCGCCGAAGGTGTCGACTAGGGCGACGGTATCTACTGAACCCCCAAATATCTCCTCGAACATGCCCGTAGCCGTAGTGGAGTCCTCGAGCAGGAGGATAAGTGCATGGGGAATGGTGCCAACCGGATCGGTCCCCAGCATCTTTGCCGTCTTCGACACGGCGACTCCGTCACACCCTCCGATATAAGCGCTCCTTCCGATCATTGGCGAAATGGCCGGATGCATCCGTCGTGAGCCAAAGTGAAAGACCGGCTTTCCTGCGGCGGCGTCCTTAACGACGCGGGCCTTCGTCGCTATACCACTAGCCTGACACAAGAAGCCCAACAGCGGAGTCTCCAGGGTGGAAAATTCCCTGTAGTAGCCCTCGATTGTCATAACGGGATCGTAGGGGGCAAACAGGCTGCCTTCAGGCAGCGACCAAACGGAGGTATCCGTACCCTTGAGCAGGTCCAATACTTCGTCCAGACCGGTGAATACGCCGGGAGCGTCCCCCGGGACAGATTTGGTCCTTATCTCCATTTTCACCCTCTTGTCTATATCCTTTCGCTCAAGTATTTCCTTCGTTCGTTCAAAATAGACGTCGGTCACTTTGCCTGCTTTAATATCCTTCTCTGAAGCTATGTTAAAAATATTGCCCTCCTTTGCTAACTCACTTAATCCTCTTTCCCGTCGCCGGGCCCCCGCAGGGGCTCCTCCCCGACCAAACCTAGGTACTTGTCCAGCGACCGGCGTACAAGCTCAGAAATGGGAAGTCCCGTAGCTCGGGAAAGACGTTGCAACTCTTTATGTTGTCGTTCAGTTATTGTCCAATTTACCCTTCTCATTTAGTTGATTATAATTCAAGACCATCAAACGATCCAACACCCGTAACGGTCGTGACGTCTCGAGCGGTTAACCGTCCAGTCCAGGGTTGTGCAGGCCCTGGCCTAATTGACCCCCGCACGCACGCTATTATAACCATATATGGTTATAGGCGGACGGCGTCAGAGACCGGATAGGGGGGTAAGGTGTTAGACAAACCGGCGTTCAGGTAATAGTATTTAGATTATAGACACAAACTCTAATAACATGCGCACATTACTCGCTTACATAAAAAACAGCTTTATAAACGGCCTGTTGGTCATCCTCCCCCTGGGGTTTACATTCTACATACTCTGGCTCATCTATCGCATGATCATAAACTTCACCGGGAAGAACTCGGACTTTGGAAAGTTGATCAGCAACTTCCTGATGATGACCATCGGCCAGGAGTGGTTCCCCGGTATCGGAGCAATATTCACCTTCTTGCTGGTGCTCCTGCTCGGGATCATTACGAGAATATACATCGGCAGGCGGTTTTACGCTCTCGTCGACCGGTTAATGGGCTCTACTCCGATCGTCAACAAGATGTACGTCACGGTCAAGCAGGTGATCAACGCCATACTTAGCCGTAACTCCTCGACGTTCAGGGACGTCGTCCTCCTGGAGTACCCCAGGAGGGGCACGTACACTCTCGGGTTCGTAACGAACAACTACCTGGGGAAGCTGGAAGATATTATCGGCAAGGACGTCGTGGCGGTATTTATCTTTACCACTCCCAACCCGTTGAGCGGAATGACCATCATAGTACCCAAAGAGGACTTAAACTATCTCGGCCTAACGATCGAAGAGGGGCTGCGTCTCGTGCTCTCTATGGGTATTGTAATCCCAGCAAAATTCCTGGACAATAAAATTGGAGAGAAGTTAACGGGTGAGGATTAACTATGCCATTATTTCGTGATGAAGAGTACCTGAAGGTAGATTTTGACGAGAAACAGGAAAAGGACGAGGCTCTCTGGGTCAAGTGTAAGTCCTGTAGCAAGCTAATCTTTAAGAAAAAGCTGCAGGAGAACAACCATATCTGCCCAAACTGCGGGGCCTACTTCTTCCTCACCGCCAAGGAAAGGATTAAGTCGTTGATCGATCGCGAAACGTTCGTCGACGAGACAAAGAGAATTGAGTCCGACGACCCGCTCAACTTCAACGATGCAAAGCCATACAAGGAGAGACTGGAAGAGGCACAGAAGGAAACGGAAATGTTTGACTCAATTATCGTAGGTAGAGGAGAGGTAGAAGAACACCTCCTCGTAATCGCGGTAATGGACTTCAGGTTTATCGGGGGTTCAATGGGGTCGGTCGTCGGGGAGCAAATCGCCAGCGGTATAGAACTGGCGGCGGAGGAAGGTTTACCGTTCGTCCTCATCTCCTCATCCGGTGGGGCAAGGATGCAAGAGGGATTGCTCTCACTGATGCAAATGGTGAAAACCACTTCGGCAAGGGAAATACTTACTCACAAGCAACTACCGTTCGTCTCGGTCATGACATATCCCACGACGGCCGGTGTGGAGGCAAGCATCGCCAGCCTGGGGGACGTCACACTAGCGGAGAAGGGCGCCCTTATCGGCTTTGCCGGACGAAAGGTGATCGAGGAAACTATCGGTGAAGAACTTCCCGCCAACTTTCAGTCCAGCAAGTTCGCCTACGAGCAGGGAATTGTTGACGCGGTGGTTGACAGGGATAACCTCAAGCCCGAACTGGCAAAGGTACTGGAGTTCTTTTAAGGACGATGAGCGAGAAGAAGACGTTAGAGGAATTAGAGAGTCAGATAGAACAGCTAAAACAGCTGCACTCCCAAAACGGTCTGGACCTGTCGGACGAGATAGCTAAGTTGTCCGAGAAATTGTCAGACAGGCAGAAGACCGCGAAGGAAAGGCTGGACGGGTGGGATATAGTCCAACTGGCCAGACACCCTGACCGCCCCGACGGCCGCGCTTACATCGACGCGCTCACGGACGACTTCTACCCCCTGCATGGCGACCGCCTACTGGGTGACGACAAGGCACTTACCGGTGGACTGGCAAAGTACGACGGCCAGACAGTGGTAATCATCGCTCAGAGCAAGGGGGGAAACGCCTCGGAGTCCCAGGAGACTAACTTCGGCATGCTAAAGTCCGAGGGTTACAGAAAGGCACAGCGCTTAATGGACCTAGCCGAGAAGTTTGACTTTCCTATCCTCTCGCTGATAGATACTCCCGGCGCTTACCCGGGCAAGGAAGCGGAGGAGAATAACATCGGCGGCATGATCGCTCAATGCATCTCTCGGATGATCACCCTCAACGTACCAACAATCGCCGCGGTCATCGGTGAAGGCGGAAGTGGTGGTGCCGTAGCAATAGGGGCGGCCGACAGGGTGCTGATGCTGGAGAACTCGATATACTCCGTAATCTCCCCAGAAGGATGTGCGGCAATCCTTTGGAAAAACCGTGATAACGCCGACGAGGCAGCCAGAGGCCTAAAGCTGACCGCGGCAAACGCCAAGGAACTCGGCGTCGTCGACGAGGTCATCGACGAGGGCCCAGGAGCTCACAAGGAGTTTAAAATCGCCGCCGACAACCTCGATCGTTCCCTTAAAAAGAACTTAAGCGAGCTGTCCCAATTGAATGAGGAAGAACTCCTGGAGAGGCGGCAAAAGAAATACAGACAGATGGGAAGTTTTCGCCGGGTTACGAAGGATACGGAACGGTCGGAAGGGTCATAACCGCCGTAACGGTCAGATCTGCCGTCGTCTTATCGGTCAATATGGTCGTGTTGAAACAAGACCGCGGACGACTACAGCAGAGAGACTATCTCCTCGATTAAGTTCCCCAGCGTCTCGTTCGTACTCGCCGTTACCTCCATGACCTCTTCGTGGGTAAGCTGGTCCTGCATTCCCGCCGCCTTGTTCGTCACGCAAGATATCGCCAAAACGTGCATCTCCGCATGGCGGGCCGTAATTACCTCGGGAACCGTAGACATCCCCACCAGGTCGGCACCGAGGGTCCTCAGTGCCCGGATCTCCGCCGGGGTTTCGTAACTGGGACCGGTCGTCATGACGTAGACGCCCTCGCCGAGGTCCACCCCGAGGTTATCTCCGGCCTTCCTGGCCGTCTCCCGCAGGTCCTCCGTATATGCATCGGTCAGGTCGGGAAACCTAACCCCAAACCGTTCGTCGTTTGAGCCACGGAGCGGGTTATCTCCGGAAAAGTTTATGTGATCGGTAACCGTCACCAGGTCGCCAGGCTCCAGGTCCTTATCTATACCCCCAGCTGCGTTGGTGATGATCAACTGCTTTACGCCCATTAGTTTCTGCAGCCTGATAGGGAAGATTACCTCCCTCCAACTCTTACCCTCGTACCAGTGAAGCCTGCCCTGTTGGACCATAACGTTCTTCCCGGCGATCTCGCTAAAAAGGAGCTTCCCCTTGTGCCCTTTTACCGTGGGCGTCGGGAAGCCGGGTATGTCACCCCAGCTCATTTCCAGGGAGTTATCAAGAGAGTCAAGACTATCGGAAAGGCCCGACCCGAGCACCATACCCACCTCGGGTCGCTCTTTTACTCGCTCTTTCAGCCAGCTTTCGGATTCAGACAAATGGTCGTTTTTAATCAACTTTCTAAATCCTCCATTATTGTTATTCTGTTCTCCAACCTCTGGAGTCCGGCCTTGATCGTGTTAGATCTGGTCTCGGCGACTCCTTTCACGTCCTGTAAGTCGTCCCGGCGTGCCTGCAAAATGTTCTCCAACGTCCCGAACCTATCCACTATACGTTCGATGACTACGTGGGGCAACCGCGGTATCTTGTGGAGGATCCTGTACCCACGAGAAGAGAGGAACTCATCCAGGTGCTCTTCCTCGTAACCCAACAGGGCCATAAGTTTCTTCGTCGACGGGGTAGTCTCGGAACAGAGCTCAATTACCTCTGCCACCAAGTCGTCGACGTCGCCTTCAAGGTCCCTGCAGAAGTCCTTGATGATAAACTCCATGTCCTCCTCTATACCGGATATCATGTTGTTGAGCTGCCTGCTGGGCAGGGTCTTTTCCTCGCCGAGCTCCAAAAACATCCTGTTTATCTCCTTCTTCAACGTCAGCATCTGACCGATCGTCGTGATCGGGTTTACCACGT
>JAGXLQ010000077.1 GCA_018334595.1 Candidatus Bipolaricaulota bacterium
TTTATCCATCCTGGCCTTCTTAGGTGGTCTGCTGGGAATAGGTCTAGGCTTCGGACTGCAGAACATATTTCAGAACTTCGCCTGCGGCATGATCCTGTTGTTTGAAAAGCCCGTTAAGATAGGAGACGTAGTCCAGTTAGACGGACTTATGGGCAAAGTAGACGATATCGGTTTCCGGGCCTCAACGATCAAGACGTTCGACAACGAGTCGGTGATTGTCCCCAACTCGGACCTCGTAACAGACACGATCAATAATCTGACACACGGAGGAGACACCTCTATACGGTTGCACATCCCCATAGGGGTCGCTTACGGCACGGACGTAAACAAGGTCAAGGAGACCCTGATCGACATCGTGGAAAACCGGGAGGAAGTCATGGAGGAACCACCACCCAAGGTCGTATTTACAGAGCACGGCGACTCAGCTCTCGTCTTTGACCTGAGGGCGTGGGTGAGATCCGCAGAGGACCGGGCAAAGGTAAAGGATAGAGTAAGGGAGAAGATAGACGAAGAATTCAACAGAAAGGGCATCGAAATGCCTTACCCGACGAGGGACGTATACCTATTCTTCGAGGACGAGGAGGAAAAGGCAGACCAGGTAAAACAATTGGTATAGTTAAGACCCTAAACCTGGCCCATTACGCTGATAAGTACTTGTTTCTTCCTACTATACGAGTTATAAAAGAGCATGAGAACGGGGGGTTATAATGAAACGCATACTTGGAATTACCTTAGCATGTCTGCTTATCTTGTCCATGGTCTCTCTAGTTTCCTCGGCCGAAGACTACATTCCTATCAAAAAAGAGCGCTGGAACAACCTGGAGGACTGGCAAAGGTTTGTCATGGAGATCGAGGACCCTGACGTAAACGAAGAGATATTCATCGCGGGCTACTATTTTACCAGGCCTATCGTGAGGGACTTCTACGGTGGATACCTTGTGGACCGAGTTCAAGCTTACGTCGACGCGGTGGAATCCGTCTGGCCAGGCAGAACTGTCCTTGCTCTCGCCGTCTCACCCTGGGGTTTTGACCCGCAACCCCCTTCCTTCTTACCGGATAACTTCAAGTTCTCACAGGGACTAAACCACTTTGACGTAGACACCAAAACAGACATCCGTGGCGAAGAGAAGTTCTACGGCGGGGAACTCGTGGCGGTCACCGCCGGCTTTGTCGTTGTCCCAGAAGGGATAGACCTCTACAGAGACTTTAGCTTTTGGTATGGAAACGAATACGTCAGGATAGCCGGAATTAAAAAGGACTAAGAGTCCTACATGAAGTGGGCAAAGTAAGCGACGGCCGCGAGGGCGAAGACCTTCATGATCTTGGCGAGAATCACGACCATCAACCCAAATTTAATCTCCAGCGCCTCGATCGCGAACAGGGCACCACCCGTCATGACCGTACCCAGAAACGGTATTGGTAGGCAGGAGAGGGCAAATACGGCCAGGTAGTCGTATTCGTACGTTTCTACGAGGTCAGAGATTATTCCCTCCCGTTCCTCCTTCGACTTAAAGAGGAAGTACCGGTTACCCTCCAGCTCGTCCGAAAAGTCATTGATCCTCCGGTAATGGCTCCTTAACCCAGGAAACTTATCCCCCAGGTAATCCCTTAGCTTCTGTAGATGTGCTTCGGGGATGAGGTAGTTTATAGGGACGTAAAGGACGAAGACGCCCCAGAGGTTGATCCCCAGCGCTATTCCCAACGAGTTGATCATCGCCTCGTGCTCCAGAAACCTCCGAAAGAGGATCTGATCGGAGGTAAGCCACCACTGAAAGAACTTGCTCGCCGCTTGTCCTGGAGTCGGCAGCATAGTCCATCTCCACAATTGTTATCCCGCTTCAAGTATTAGCGCGCCTGGAAAAGGTATACTTCCCTTTAATTATAAAGACAACCGCGGGGGTAGCAAGGCTCCGCGTCGAATTTGCCCTCAACACCGGGTATAAGGTATATTTTCATCAGGTCGTCCGCATTCAAATTTGATTCGCGGACATACAGAGGGGGTAAAAATGAAGAGGTTAAAGACGACTGTCGCAATTTTCCTACTGCTGGTGGCCCTGTCCGCGGGTCTGGTCGGTGTTTTCGCCGCCGGAAAAGCCCCGGAAAAGGAGGCGTTACTGAGCCTCTTTACCGGGCCGGACGAAGTGAGGGAAGACCTGTTCGCCGATTCCTTTCTCGACAAGGTCCCGATATACAACATAAACGAAATCGTCACCAGGTACACGAGGGTTTTAGGGAAGCTTTTGGAGGTCAGGGGCGAGAGACCACAGTACACGCTCGTCTTTGAAACGGGCAGCGCACCCTCACAGATAGCGCTGGACCAGGAGGGAAAAATTGCCGGAATCTGGCTGGGAAACTGGACCCTCAAGAGCGACACCCTGGAGAAGCTGGTCGAAGAGCTGAAAGGTCTTGACGGGACCGTCTCCCTCTACATATCCAGGGAGGGCATCGAGCTTTTCTCTCTAAACGGCGAGAGGGAAATGGCAGTTGGATCTTCGTTTAAGCTCTACGTTCTTGACACCCTGTATGAGACGACCTCCAGGGAGGACAGGGAAGAGGTCATTCATCTTACATATAAGCACAGGTCACTTCCGTCGGGCATACTTCAGGACTGGCCGACCGGAGACCCCGTCACGGTCAAGACCCTGGCCAACCTGATGATCTCGCAAAGCGACAACACGGCCACCGACCACCTGATCGAACTGGTAGGGCGGGACTACCTGGCAGAGAACACCAACCAGAAGAACAGGCCATTTCTCACTACCGTAGATGTCTTCAACCTGAAATATGGGCCTAAAGATTTACGAGAAAAATACGTAAACGTCGGCAAGGAGAAGAAGAGGGAGATACTGAACGGATTTGAGGGACTGGAGGTAAGCGTTTCCGACGTCAAGAACGAACCGACGTTGATAGGGCAAATCGAGTGGTTCTTCTCCACGAAGGAGCTCGCGGAGGTAATTTACGACATAAGGGACACCTCCGAAATATTCATTAACCCGGGGCTGACGACGAAGGGGGACTGGTACCGCGCCGGATACAAAGGTGGTTCCGAACCGGGCGTCCTCCAGTACACACACCTGCTACAGGTGGAAGAGTCGTCACCTGTCTACGTCGTCTCGCTAACGGTTAACAACCCGGAGGGGGGAGTTAGTACGGACAAGGTTACCGAGATCGCTACGAGGATAATATCACTCGTCAGAGAGGGTAAAATCTAGCTACTCCCAGACCATGAACCGGCTGATCCTCGCGTTTTCCTTTATCGTCAACCCCTCTCCGTGCACCGATAACACGGGGCGGCTCTCGGGCACGCCGCTGAACAGTAGCGGAGGGTGGGTAGAGCCACCGGAAGTCAAACGACCCAGGGGGACGACGATTCCAAGTCCGTCGCGGGCCTGCACCGTCTCGTTATATTCCACGACGTATTGCCCGCCTGCCAGGTCCCACCAACCGTAGTCGTCCTCCGGCGACCTCTTCTCGGGCGATATCTCCTTCATTTCGCCCGGCCTCTCCTCGCTCCCGCCGAAGTCCAGTTCGGTGGGAGAGGTAACCTCGAATATTCGCCTTACCGTCAGGTCCACCCCCTGTGGGGAAAACTGCGTCTTTTCATGTATGGTGCCGTCTACCCGGTCGGATAGTTCGTCTATGGATAGGAACATATCTATCACCCGTTTATTGTAAAAACACCTACCGGTCGAAAACAACTTCATTAATGTGGATATACCGGCAAAAGCGACACAAAGAGACCATTATAATGGGCATTTGCTTGATATTTGAAACACAATCGTATATCTTATATCTGGTAAATTTTTTCAAAACACATATTCATCGTCAGCCAGCCTTCGTATCAACCTTCTTGGCCGAAAATTTTTACTTGCACAAAAATTATTTTTTGAGGAGGTAGCCCATGGTAAAACGCGGGTGTACGGTGTCGGTCGTAGTTCTAATCCTCTTTTTAGTCAGTCTTTCCTCCTGTGGTTCTTCGGGAGATTGGGAAACTTTTGCAGCCAGTTCCTTTAGCTCTTCTGGTGATTACATCCAGGGTTGGTACTGGCTCAGAGACAGTTATTTGACCGATAGGGCAGAGTGGACCTTCAAGGGGATACCCGAAGGCAGTGGGGACCTGCAAGTCGATTTACGTGCCCTCGCCACTAATAGAGCGAGCGGTGGACCGGGAGTGGACGCTCGATTTCGCCTGTTGGTCGGCAGACCAGGAAGCGGTACTACGGGCGGCGTGTTCTGCCCCCAGGAGGTAATGCTGCCAAACGTATCCTCTCCGGGCGATCCCGACGGATACGCGTGTCGAGGGGTCGTCACAGTAGAAAGGAATAGCCAGTGTGGCACGAACGGCGGGGAACTGTTCATCATGGCCGAACGGCTATCTTCCAGCCGGCCTCACGTTGCGTTTAACAGAGATAGCATAACCGTACGCGCCCGATCCGACGGGGGGTTCGTCAACGGAGGAGGACAGTCCGGTGCGGGAGGGGGGACATCACTCGATAACGCCCGGCCGGTTAACCCGGGGAGGTTTTACGGTACGCTCGGGGACGAAGTCGGGGAAAACTGGTATAAATTCTGGTTGTCGACGGGACAGGTCGTTAGTATCTCCCTCGTCCCGGGATCTGATGCCGACTTCGAAGTCAGACTTTACGGCCCTGACGAACGCAGCCTGGAGAGCGGTTACAGCCCCAGAGGAGAGCAGGCAGAACTAAGTTACGCTGCCAGCGAAGCGGGTGCCTTCTTAGTCAAGGTTTACAGGTCCTCCGGAGAAGGAAACTATCAACTTAACCTCGACGTGGATAACCAGAACGACGCAGGAAGCGGAAAAGACGCGTCGGACTACGGCATACGGGCCTACCCAATAGGTCCGGGAATGTTCACCGGGTTCTTAAAGGACGACGATGACGACGACTGGTACCACTTCGACGTGACTAAGGGCCAAATCATATCGGCGGACCTGAGCGTTCCCGTGGAAGCCGACTTTGACCTCTACCTGTACAGGCCGAACGGAAGCACGGCCGAGACCGGACACAGCAGCAAGGGTGAGGCTGCCGAGCTAAGCTATGCCGCCGGGAAGTCGGGTATCTACTTCATCAAAGTACACAGGTCCTCGGGAGAAGGCACGTACCAGGTTCAACTTAACGTGGATAACCAGAACGACGCAGGAAGCGGAAAAGACGCGTCGGACTACGGCATACAGGCCTACCCAATAGGTCCGGGAATGTTCACCGGGTTCTTAAAGGACGACGATGACGACGACTGGTACCACTTCGACGTGACTAAGGGCCAAATCATATCGGCGGACCTGAGCGTTCCCGTGGAAGCCGACTTTGACCTCTACCTGTACAGGCCGAACGGAAGCACGGCCGAGACCGGACACAGCAGCAAGGGTGAGGCTGCCGGGCTCGAATCCGAGGCAGACGAAACCGGAGTGCACTTCCTCAAGGTCCACCGATCTTCAGGAGAGGGATCCTACCAGGTACACCTAAGTATATCGGGCGGGGGCACTATCGATTACACGAGTAACTTCCCTGCAGGAGATACATCTCAAGACGAGGGAGAGTTCGAAAGCTTTTCTGCGGCCGACGTCGACCTCCCCGAGCCAAACGGAAGTGATATCCCTTTTTGAAGGACCCGGGTATACCGAGCGGTTCAAAGTGCCGGGGGGCGTGTGGCCCCAATTGCCCGGGAACGTGCACAGACGCCGATGACGTCCAGCTACTGTTGAGAGACCCGGAGGAGCCGGGATCTTACTTTCTGCTCACCTACAGCGGGGTTAAGAGGTGCGGCACCCATGAGGGCTGCCGGTGGCACGATTGGTGTTTTGACAGGTGCGAAGAGGTTTACGGAGAAAGTGACTCCATTACGGGGCCGTGCCACGCAATATGCAACGCCTCGGCCGAGTATTACGGGACGGTAGCAACTACGGAGGACAGAGGTCCGACGTCAACCATTTCCGCTTACAACTGGTACAAAGGAGAGGGGCCCTTTGACCGGTACTGGCTCTTTGCCGAAGACGTTGACGTCACCAGGTTCACAGGTGATAGTACGGAGGTATCAATTCAAGGGCTCCAGACCTATCCCGATGATTTTTCGGACGGCCCCTACGGTGTTTCTACCTACGAGATCATATTTTACACCGGCCACCCGAAATGGGCGGGTACCGACGCAAAGATAAACCTGGAGTTAGTAGGACAAAAGGACGGGGAGGCCACCCACAGCGGACCCTTTCATTTTGGTGGTGCCGGCCTCACCGGTGACGCCTTCGGTTTCCTTACGGACCCGGACTTTGGCGTATTTGGCGACCTGAGGTCTATACTGGTAGTCGACACGTTTATCGATGCGGGGTCCCAGATCTCCGACCTATTTCTCAACCAGCTCTTCTTTGAAAGGCATACCAAGAACAGCTTCTTCAGGACAGGACAGGAAATCGGAGACTTACAGGAGATAGTAGTGGGACACGATAACTCGGGAGCGCTAGCTCCCTGGTACCTCGATCGGATTACGGTAATAGATA
>JAGXLQ010000078.1 GCA_018334595.1 Candidatus Bipolaricaulota bacterium
ATGATGTCCAATTTCTGGAGAACAAAGAGGGTACTCAAGAGGAGCTATTTCACACCTTCAATGAGCTATACGGGAACGGGAAACAGATAGTGTTAACTTCCGATCGTCCACCGCAGGAGTTTTCCGATCTTCAGGATCGGCTGGTATCCAGGTTCAGGTGGGGACTGGTTGCCGATATTCAACCGCCGAACTTTGAGACCAGGATGGCAATATTAAGGAAGAAGGCGACCCAGAAGGGGTTGAAAGTGGATGATAGAGTTTTGGAACTAATTGCGACCAGGATTTCGACGAACGTCCGTGCTCTCGAAGGTGCGTTAATCAAGGCCATCGCCCATGCCGACCTTGCAGGTGGGGGGCTAAAATTGGAAGAAGTTCGAGATTTATTACCGGAGGAAACGGAGGAAGAGCGGAATCTGACGGTCTCCGCTGTTAAAGAGACGGTCGCGGAAAATTACGATCTTCCTCTGGCGGAAATTGAGGGGAAAAGTAGAAAAAAGGAAATTGCTCGTGCCCGTCATATAGCCGTCTACCTCGCACGCGAGCTGACGGATAGCTCGTTTCCGATCCTGGGAAAGAAGTTTGGCGACCGGGATCACAGCACGATCATGCATTCCTACAACAAAATTAAAAAAATGATCAAAGAAACCCCCCTGCTATTCGAGGAGATTAAGGAATTAAAAGACGAAATCCGCTCTAGCTATGACGTTTAAATAGACTTGTATCCGGAAAATATAGTGGAGATCATTTCTGACTATATAGGTTAATCAGCGCGATTCCAGGCATCGACTACTTACGGAAGGCCTACTAACCTACTAAGATAAAGTTTTTGCCTAAAAAAGTTGAACTTGACCAAGCCTTCACAGTTTGCATAAAATAGATGGGTGCGGAAAGTAAATTTCAGTGTTTTTAATTCTTCGAGTTGGTGATAGAGTTGACAAGCACAGTTATGGTTACAGTACCGGAATTAGGCAAAGCTGAGGAGATAAGTTTGGTAGAATGGAAAGTATCTCCGGGTGACGAAGTTACTGAGGGGATGGAACTTGCGGAGATAGAAACTATGAAATCAACGTTTTCCGTTGAGTCTCCATCGGATGGCAAAATCGACGAAATCTTAATTCAGCAGGGAGAACGGACAGGCACACATAACCCATTGGCAAGGATAATTCCATCCTAGATTTCCGATTTTAAGAAGTAATTTATATCTTCACCAATCAGGAGGTGATGAGGGGAAAATTCTCTGGCTCTAGACAATACCATTAATCGCTCACCAACAAAGTATAAAGGGGGTAATATGTTCAAATTTGACTCGATCTTTACGAGGTTTATTGCTTTATCTTTAGTTATTGGATTGGTAAGTTTTGGGATTACAGTCGTTTCGAGCGTTGGAATAAACGCATCTGCTCAGGAGAAAAAGAAGATTGCGGTAGTAACTGACGTCGGAGGCCGGGGTGATCTGAGCTTTAACGACATGGGATTCAAGGGAGCGGACGAGGCCGCAGAAGAATTTGGGGTTGAACTGCAGGTCGCCCAACCTGCCAGCGAGGCTGACTATCTTCCTAATGTAAGAACTTTAGCCCGTACTGGCGATTACGAAGTAATAATAGGAGTAGGTTTCCTTCTAACAGACGCCATCGAAACAGCAGCAAAGCAGTTTCCGGATCAGAACTTCGCCCTAATTGATGCCGTAGTAGATCAGCCTAACGTACTTAACTTCGTATTCAAAGAACAGGAAAGCAGTGCACTTGTGGGCGCTCTAGCCGCGATGACCGCGGCCCACTACGATTACTCAAAGGTGGGCATCGTTCTTGGCATTGAAATACCGCCACTTTGGAAGTTCGAAGCCGGATACCGATTCGGGATAAAATGGGGACTGGATTATTACGAAAAGGTCACGGGAGAGAAGGCAAACGTCGATTTACTCTGGACTTACACCGGCACTTTCAGCGATGTCGCAAAAGGGAAATCCTCCGCCAACGCTCAGATATCTCAAGGAGCAGGTCTGATTTACAACGTCGCCGGGCCTTTAGGTCTGGGGATACTGGAAGCGGTCAAGGATAACCTTAACCAGCGGGGAAAAGAGTCAGGCCCTCCGTTCATGATTGGAGTTGACGCAAATCAGGATTATATGGGGAACGGTAATAAAGTTCTTGCAAGTGGAATGAAGAGAATAGATCGAGCTTCCTACATAGCGGTGAAGCGTGCAGTTGAGGGAAACTTCAAAGGCGGAACGGAAGTATTGGGGCTGGATGATCAGGGTGTTGGGTTAAGTCGTTACAGTCTACTAGTTGACTTTATGCAGTTTGGTCTTAAGGGAGACCAGATCAAGGAAGAAAACATCGAGACGATAAAGGAGAACTGGCTTGAGATGAGAGAGGAAATTCCGCAATTCATCTGGACTGGAGTCAATGAACTGGAGAACCTTATAGTAAGTGGCAATGTAACTCCACCAGTACCTTCGACCGAAGAGGAAATGAAAGACGTTAGAAAAGAATATCCATAAAAGTAACAACCAAAAACCCACCGGGATAACCCGGTGGGTTTTCTACTTTATAATGCCAAAAACAGATACCACCGAAGAAACAGATACTGGAAGAACCCTGCTAAGAGCCGAGGGAATTTCTAAAGGTTTCCCTGGCGTCTGGGAGCATCTAATACTCAACGAGATAGACTTTGACGTAAAAGAGGGTGAGGTCCACACCTTGCTGGGAGAAAACGGAGCCGGGAAGACAGTTCTGGCAAATATACTTTCCGGCTTTTACGGAAGCACGGCAGGTAAAATATACATTAAAGGTGAAGAAGTCGAACTAAACTCGCCTCAGGACGGTCTGGAGCACGGTGTGGGGATGATTCACCAGGAAGTAATGCTGGCGAAACCATTTACAGTGGCCGAAAATGTGGCCCTGGGCACGGACGATTCGGATTTTTCCTACCCTCTCGATAAGGTCGAACACAGAGTAGACCAGCTATCCGAAAATTACGGATTGGAAGTCGACCCAACTGCGAGAGTTGGCGACCTCTCCGCGGGAGAGCAGCAGCGAGCCGAGATACTGAAAGTACTTTACCACGAGCCGCAAGTACTCATTCTCGACGAACCCACTTCGCTTCTGATCCCCCAGGAAGCCCAGCAACTATTTAAAGTCCTCCGGGGGATGGCTGACGAGGGATTCGGGATAGTTTTTATTACCCACAAAATGGAGGAAGTGATG
The DNA here is from genome assembly GCA_018334595.1 of Candidatus Bipolaricaulota bacterium. Taxonomy (GTDB): domain Bacteria; phylum Bipolaricaulota; class Bipolaricaulia; order M55B111; family M55B111; genus M55B111. Next base: position 3,207 of record JAGXLQ010000078.1, read on the forward strand.
GAGGTTTCCGACCGGGTAACCGTCCTGAAACTAGGCAAAGTCATGGGGGAAACAGACATAGAGGAAACCGACGAAGAGGAACTGACCGAAATGATGCTGGACGAAAAGATTCCCATTCGACTCGAACGGAAGGAGTTCGAAGAACAGAGCGTATCCCTTTCCGTTGAAGATATCTACGTCACGGGGTCAAGGGGGAATACACAGCTAAATGGTGTCTCCCTGAACCTCCATGAGGGAGAAATTTTCGGCGTGGCAGGAGTCTCAGGCAACGGGCAATCCGAGTTAATTGAGGCGATAACAGGACTCCGAGAAATAGATAATGGAAGGCTTATTATTGAAGGTAAAGATATGACAGATGCTTCTCCACGCGAGATTCAGGAAAAGGGGGTCGCTCACATGCCGGAAAAACGGAGGGAAATAGGTGTCGTGGAACCGATGACAGTAGGTGAGAATTTGATCCTGCGGGATTACCGGGATCCTCCTTTTTCCCGGCTCTCCGTATTAAATCGCTCGGCCATAACGAATCACGCCGAAGAGATAATAGAAGAATTTGACGTTATAGCACCGGACATCTGGAAGTCGGAAACCAGGATTCTATCGGGAGGAAACATTCAGCGAATGATACTTGGCAGGGAAAGCTGGAGAGCCCCCGAGATCATTATTGCTTCTCACCCTACTCACGGACTAGACAGGAGGGCTGTAAGTCACACTTGGGAGTTATTCATCGACCTCCGGGACAGAGGTTCGGCGATCTTGCTTGTATCCGAGGACCTGGACGAGGTAATTTCTTTGAGCGACAGAATCGCGGTAATGTTAGAAGGTAACGTGGTGGGAATTGTCGACTCTGACGAAGCTGACAAGAGCGAACTGGGAATGATGATGACCGGGGCATAAAAATTAACTACTGGTGAATAAGATGCTTACACGTATATATGAGCAGGTCAAACCAATATTAGACTCATTTCTGGCCGGCCTCATCGGTTTAGCTATGGGAGCAATTATCATGGCTATATGGGGTTATGCACCTCTTGACGCCTACGATGCGCTGTTTACAGCAATATTTGGAAGCTTTTACGGGTTCAGCTCTACTCTGGCACGAGCTACTCCGCTCATATTGACCGGTCTAACTTTTGCAATTGGCGTCCGTGGTGGAATATTCAACATAGGGGCGGAAGGTCAGGTGTTTATGGGGGCGCTGGCAGCAATTTCCGTTAGCTTATTATCTCTTCCTTCCGGAATTCACGTACTGGTTGCAATAATAGCGGGGGCGATGGCCGGTGCCATCTGGAGCCTCCCCCCGTCCTTTCTAAAAATAACCAGAGGAGTCCATGAGGTAATCTCGACTATAATGTTGAACTGGGTTGCGCTCTACTTTGGGATGTACGCGGTTGTAGAATGGCTGGGAGACCCCCAGCGAGCCGAGAAGTCTATCAGTGCCGCCACCACTTCTAGGTTACCCATAATGGTTAGCGGGACGAGCCTTACATACGCTCTGTTTGTCTCTCTCGCTTTTTCTTTATTGATCTTTTTCCTCCTCTGGCGGACGACACTCGGGTTTGAACTAAGAGTAGTAGGGCAAAACCCGGCCGCTGCCAATTACGCGGGTATAAAAGAAAACTACTCGATTAACTCCACATTTATTCTTGGTGGTTTGGCTGCGGGTGTAGCCGGGGCTTTGCAGATAATCGGTCACCCACCTACCTACGCTCTCTATTCCGATTTGTCGACTGTAAGAAATCTGGGGTTCGATGGAATAGGTGTTGCGTTGATTGGAAGAAACCACCCGATTGGCGTTATCTTCGCCGCAGTTTTCTTTGCCGGTCTCAACGTAGGAGCTCGGACGATGCAGATAACCGCCGGGGTGCCCCTGGAAATGGTAAGAATTATTCAGGGTGTAATTATCATTGCGCTTGCGGCACCTGAACTAATTGAGCTAACAAACCAGCTACTGCCAGCCGTGAGGAACTGGATAAATGAGGTGAAAACCAGCTAATCATGGAATTTTTTACCAGCCTTCTAAGAATATTGGTCATCTCTTTGAATGCCATGGTTCCCATCACACTCGCTGCAGTGGGAGAAATAATAGGAGAGCGCTCGGGAGTAATTGACATAGGCCTCGAGGGCATACTACTGATAAGCGCTTTTACCGGTGCGGTCAGCGCCCAGGCAACAGGGTCTCCTTACGTCGGGCTGCTAACAGGAATAGGTACGGGATTTATTGTCGGTATACTGCACGGTTTTATCAGCGTTTATCTAAAAGGTGATCAGGTAATAAGTGGAGTTGGTATAAACCTGTTTGGTGGAGGCCTAATAGCCTTCGGCCTCATCGCCGTCTGGCAAACTCCCGGACACCACATAATTCCCGCTTCCGCGAGAATGCCAAAAATCGGTACCCCTTACGGTAACATCAGTTATATAACCATATTGACCCTGGCTATCGTTTTTGCAGTATATTATCTGGTCACGAATACCAAACTTGGGCTGAAAATAAACATTTGTGGCGAACACCCTAGAGCCGCTGATGTCGCCGGAGTAAATGTAGAGAGGGTTAGATTCTTTGCGACAGTGGCCGGCGCAACGTTGGCTGGATTGGGTGGAGCTTTTATGAGCCTGGATTGGTTTGGAGTCTTGACAAAAGAACTCGCAGCCGGTCGAGGGTTCATCGCCCTGGCAACCGTCGTATTCAGCAAACTCAATCCCCTCCTCGCCCTCCTGGGAGGATTTATCTTCGGCTTTTTCGACAGTCTGGGAGTCTGGGTTTCAAGCGCCGCCGGGGTGAAGAAATATATCCCCTGGCAGTTCATATTGATGACTCCCTATATCGTGACGTTACTAGCCGTTGCCGGTGCAATTGGAAGGGCCAGATTCCCGGATAAACTGGGAGAACCCTATCAGAGGGAATAATCAAAGTGAGTTTCCTCGATACTCTTGTCAAGAAACGAAACGGTGAGAAACTTTCAGCCTCTGAAATCAATCGCCTGGTAGAAAACTACGTATCCGGGGATATACCCGACTACCAGATGTCTGCCTTCTTAATGGCAATCTACTTTAATTCACTGGATCGGGAAGAGACGGTACAGCTCACTACCAGCATGGCAAACTCGGGCAGACAACTCGACCTCTCTTCAGTCGAGGGGTTCAAGGTTGACAAGCACTCGAGCGGGGGCGTAGGGGACACTGTTTCTCTGATTCTTGTCCCTCTGGTGGCCACAACCGGGCTAAAAATAGGCAAACTCTCGGGTCGAGGTCTGGGGCACACGGGGGGAACTATCGACAAGCTGGAGTCGATACCGGGGT
>JAGXLQ010000079.1 GCA_018334595.1 Candidatus Bipolaricaulota bacterium
GGAGTGAGGTGGGTGAAAGGGTAGCCAAAGCCTTGGTCCGATACGGAAGGTGGTGGGAGAAGAGTTGGTTACGTAGAGGTCTAATCCATTTGAAAGAGAAGACGCCATTGTTCAAACCACTGTTGGAGTTAATTACTTCAAGAGCTTACAGGGACCAACTGGAGGCGATTTGAATGTGGTGAAAGAGTTGAGATGTTGTTTCAGGTGAGTGATGATATTACCATCTTTGTGAACCAAATAACAATTCCATCAGTGGCCAGGAGGAAGACATGAGAGCTGTGGTGTTATACGATTCCGTCTATGGCAATACGGAGAAGGTCGCCGGGGCGGTGAGGGATGGCCTCTTGACCGGCAACAATGAGGTTAAGCTTTTGTCGGTAAAGGATGCTGAGACCTCGGTCTCCGACGGTTTTGCTTTGATCGTTTTTGGGACTCCCACTCACGGTGGGCGGGCTTCAGAGGACGCGAAAAAGTTTCTTGGCAGTATCCCCGCAGGCGGGCTTGATGGAGTGAAAGTCGCCTCCTTCGATACCAGAACCGACCTGTTGAGAGAAAATATGTTTCTGACGTTCTTCGCCCGCTTGCTCGGTTACGCGGCGGGCAGGGTCCAAGGGACGCTAAGACGGGCGGGAGGAATCCCTGTCGTCGAACCCGAGGGGTTTCTCGTTAACGGTAGAGAAGGGCCTCTCGTGGACGGAGAGAGCGATCGCGCCCGGAAATGGGCTGAAGAGATTGTGAGGAAAATATGACCGGCCCGATAGATGCTTCGGAAGCTCTCCAGGGGACCCTGGGGCCGGGAAGGATATCGGGGGACCTCACAGGAAGATAAGCCCTGCCAGATTTGAAGGTGAGTGGGCCCGGCCTCCTTGCGTGATCATTACGGCAAGTTGACGCTAATTACGGTGTCCATGAAAGAATAGGTGTGCTGGACTTACGCTCGCCTCCATGGTCGTGCAGCACAACATGAGCCGGCCGGCTTTGTTCCTGTCGAGAACCGACGACTTGATTTACGTCCTCAAATACGGCCTGGGGGGATTGAACTTCTCCGGTGGTTTTTGAGTGTTACCTTGCCCCCCCCGGAACGGGCGTGCTATTTCGTCCCTATCACCGGGTTATTTGACTCTAACTACTTCCTGAGCTATGATCACGTAACTGATAATCCTCTAGGGCAAATTTCCACGTCACTGACTTATTCTGGCCGACTGGGGAGGTTACTATGGAGAAGAGGGCCGCGACCTTTATCATCCTGGGCGGGACCGGAGATCTGGCGACGAAAAAGCTCATTCCTTCCATTTATGCGCTCTTCGAGAGGGGTGAGCTCGACGACTTCGACCTCGTAGCTACCTCGCGGAAGGAGATGACCGACCAGGACTACGTTTCTTTGATCGAGGGGAACGTAGAGAAAGAGGAGCGCTGGGAAGAATTCTGCAGTAACCTCCATTTCGTGAGGCTGAATTTTTACGAGCCCGGCGATTATGCCCGTTTAGCGAAGGTTCTCCGGGGATGCGGGCGAAGAAAGCTCTTCTATCTTGCTACCCTCCCCGGACACTTTCAGGCGATAACGACCAACCTCGCCTCCCACGACCTCGTTACCGATTCCGACAAAGTCATCTACGAGAAACCGTTTGGTGACGACCTGAATTCCGCCAGAGAGCTAAATGAGACGATCAGTAGAGTCTTCCCCGAGGAGAGGATATATCGCATAGACCACTACCTGGACAAGGAGCTGGTAGAGAACATCACTGTGTTGCGGTTTGCGAACTCGATAGTGGAGCCGATATGGTGCTCGAAGTACATCGACCACGTGCAGATCATTGCCAGCGAGGACTTCGGGGTCGAGGGCAGGGGCGAGTTCTACGACAGGTATGGGGCGATCAGGGACTTCTTCCAGAGTCACATCTTGCAGCTACTGGCGCTGACGACCATGAAAAAGCCGGATGAGTTCAACGCGGAATGCATCCGGGACGAGAAGGTCTCAGCCCTCTCGAAGGTCCGGGTCCTGGACACTATTACCGGACAATACCGCGGTTACCTCGAAGAGGATGAGGTGGAACAGGGTTCTTCAACGGAGACGCTGGCGGCCATCAAGTTGAAACTGGATGACCCCCGCTGGCGTGGCGTTCCGATATTCACGCTTTTTGGCAAGAACCTCGCGAAGAAATACGCCCAGGTGTACGTTCAGTTCAAGCCGGCGGCGGAGCGTTTTTTAAATGACCGTATAGAGCCGGGACCTAACTCCCTCGTGGTCTCAATCCAGCCAGACAAGGGGATCTACTTCACGTTGAACACCAAGGTCCCCGGCGAGATGCGGACGACGGAATCTAAGATGAATTTTTGCTACACCTGCCACCACGGCCCCAATACCCCGAGAGCTTATGAAAACCTGCTGGTCCAGGCGATCGGGGGGCACCAGCGCTCCTTCGTCAGATCAGATGAGATAGAGCAGCAGTGGAAGATAGTTGGGGGGATCGAACGCCAAAGACCGTTTATTTACGAAAAAGGTCAGATACCGGGGTGCGTAAGGGACTTCATCGGTAAGAGAAAATGGCACGACCTCTAACTATGAGGACAGGCTGTTTTGTTCCCGTGGCTGATTAATCGGGAAAAGTTCACCCAAACGTCGAGGTAAAGAATGGATATTGTTCTGGCGTCACTCTCAAAATTTCGCAGACAGGCAATTGATCTCCTGAACGTCGACTACGACGTAATTCCCAGCCAGGTTGACGAGAAGTCCATACGGGATAAGGATCCCCGGATCCTGGCTAGGAAGCTGGCGGAGGAGAAGGCCAGAGAGGTCGGTACGCGGCTTGATGGGGGTAAACTGGTGATAGCCGGGGATCTGTTCGTCGTATTTGAGGGTGAGATATTCGAAAAACCAACGGCCGAAGGGGAGGCGGTCGAGATGTTACGTCGCTTCTCCGGAAACGAGATAGACGTGGTTTCGGGCGTGGCGGTATTCAACACCGATAGCGGGGGTCTGGAATCGGCCCTCGGCCTGTCTGCGATTACCTTCCGTGCTTTAACCGAAGGAGAAATTAAGGACTACGTCTCCGAGTATCCGGTACTGCAATTTGCCGGTGGCTTTGAGAAAGAGGGAGTATTGATGTTCTCCAGCGAGGTCCACGGCGATTTGTCCTTTTTCACCGGCTTCCCTTTAAACAAGCTCGTGCAATTACTGAGGGATATAAACAGATAATCCCCACACTACTTGAAAAGTCTCCTCCCAGGTGTTATCATGCTTGTTAGTGAATATTAACTTACATGGATGACGGAGATGACGATGAACAGAAAGAGCACGGAAAAGAGACAGGTTGAGATAATTGAGGCGACCCTGGATCTTCTCGCCGAGAAGGGGACACAGAACCTCACAATGGCGCATATAGCAGAAAAAGTCGGGATCTCAGAGGCCGCTCTGTATCGACACTTTAGCGACAAGTTCGACATCATTGGTTCCAGTATAGAGTACGTGGGAGAGAAGATGAGAAGCGAGATCTCGAAGATTCCCGAAGGTAAATCGGCAGTTGAAGAGTTAAAGCGCATCTTTCTGCAACACGTTCAGTACATTGAAAGACACCCCGGCAACGCCAGGTTGCTGTTTTCTGACGAAATACATTTTGACGACAAGGAACTAAAGCAGCTTCTCAAGAACGTCGTCGAAGGGCGGAAGAACTACATTGAGGAAGTAATCAGTCAGGGGCAGTCCGACGGGACTATAAGAACCGACGTGGAAAGTGAGGGGCTGGCGTTGATTTTTATCGGCCTTATACAGGCAAAGGTGCTGTTATGGTCTCTCTCGGACAGGGATTTCTCCCTTTACGAGCAGGGTAAAGAGATGTGGGGGAGCCTAGAGGCAGTATTGGCGGAGTAATTTTTTTTCACGCTATGTTAGTAATTAATTACTAACTTGTTATCTTAATTTAATCGATATATGGAGGGAAACAATGGAGGTTAGTTCCAAGTTAACCGAATGGCTGGAAGGCCTGTCCGTAGTAATAACAGAGTATCCGAAGTCAGCGATAGCTGCAGTCCTAATTGTCACCCTGTTTTTTGGTTTCTGGATACCCGGCCTGGAAATCGATAATTCGGTTGACGATATGCTGCCCGCTAACCATCCGGACAAAGAACTTTATGACGAAGTAACCGAGACGTTTGGGGGCACGGACACGATAATCGTCGCTTATCGGGAAGACGACATCTTTACGGAACGAACCCTGGACAGGATCAAGGAGTTGACGGACAAGTTTGAGGGGGTAAGTGGGGTTTCGAGCGTACAGAGCATCGCTAACGCCAAGCGGATGGAAGGTGACGGGGCAGGACTAAAGGTCTCCGACCTAATACCTTCGTCCGGCCTGGAGCCCGAAGACGTTCCCTCTATCAAGAGCTACGTCGAAGAAAACCAGACGCTTAGGGGTACAGTCCTCTCCAACGACGGAAAGTATGCCGGTTTCCTAATTGAACTCTCGCAGGAATCAGCGGACAGCGAAGTTTACGGTGACCTGCAGGAAATAGTAGACGGTGAGGAAAACCCCGATGACTTCTATTTGGCCGGTGGGCCCGCGGTTAACGCCGAGATGACCGGTTCTATGAAGAAGGATATAGTTACCCTGGTCCCAATCGTGGTCGGAGTCCTCGCCTTTATACTCTACCTCACGCTCAGGACCGCCGGAGGAATCTATATTCCTCTATCGGTGGTGTTACTAAGCACGATTTGGACCCTGGGAGTTATGGCATTAACGGGCACTGAAATGTCCATGATCTCCACGACGCTTCCTGTCATGTTAATCGCCATCGGCGTAGCAGACGCAATACACGTCTTGACGGATTACTATCACCGACTGCAGGCGGGAGACACCCTGCAGGAAGCCATAGAGGCAGTGATGAAGCATATCGGGACGGCGATAGTGCTGACGAGCGTGACAACCGCCATTGGTTTTCTTTCGTTGACCACGTCCCCCGTTAGCCAGGTAAAAGAATTTGGACTGTTTATCGGCCTTGGAGTTATCGCTGCCCTGGTGATTTCCGTTACCTGGATTCCCGCACTCCTCTCCTTAACCAGTCACGCGGAGCAGAGGAGAAGCTCGTCGACGGACAGCGACGCGGGAGAAGAGGGGAGTGAAATACTCGCGGGACTGGGGAGGTTCGTGGTGGGGAATAAGGTGTTGGTCCTCCTGGTCGGACTGCTAATCCTGGGTCTTGCCGGTTACGGGGCGACGATGATAACGGTGGAGACAAATACTCCCCGCTTCTTCCGACCAAATAGCGAGATACGAAGGTCGACCGACGTTATAGATGGCAGTTTCGGTGGTTCCCAGAACCTATCGGTCCTGGTCGAGGGGGATTTACAGGACCCGGATGTCCTCAACGACGTCCTCAAACTCCAGGATCGAGTGGATGACCTCGAGGAAGTCGGCTACTCCGTGTCAATTGCAGACCTCGTAACGGAGATAAATAATGCACTAACGGGGGAGAAGGAAATCCCATCGACAAAAAACGGGGTGTCTCAGGAGCTCCTGTTGTACGAGATGTCCGGCGACACTTCGGAAGCCGAGGGGCTGGTGAATTACGGTTATGATAAGGCCAGGATCAACCTGCGTATGTCGTCGGTAAGCAGCAGCAAGCTGGAAGAAGTGATAAATAGAGTGGAGGAAGAGGCTGAAGAGATAGCGGGAGATAAATTTGACGTCCGGGTTACCGGATCCAGCTACCTGTTTAAGGTGCTAACGGACCTGCTGGTCAAGGGTCAGGTTATCAGCCTATCGGTTGCGTTGGTCGCTGTTGCCCTCGTCGTCGGCCTTATCTTCTTGTGCGTAAAGTTTGGCCTGTTGAGCATAATACCCCTCGGGTTCACGATCGCCGTCAACTTCGGCTTAATGGGCCTTCTGGGAATACCTCTCGATAACGCCACCACGATGCTTGCCAGCATAGCTATCGGGATAGGGGTAGATTATACGATTCACTTTATTTCCCGCTACAGGCTCCAGTTAGACCGAGGCGAAGACCCTGAGGCCGCAGTCGTTGCCGTGACCAGGACTACCGGACAGGCAATATTCTTCAACGCGATTGCGGTAGCGGTGGGGTTCGCGGTATTGCTCGGCTCAAGCTTTACCCCTGTTGCCACGCTGGGTTCGCTGGTCGCCCTGACCATGATCCTGTCGGCCGGTTCCGCCCTGACACTGCTCCCCGCTGCCCTGTTGTGGACCGAGAGATCATCTACACAAACCAATTAACTGAGGAGTGATGAGAATGACAAAGACAGGTAGTTTGACGGAAACAAGGAGAAAGACGTTAGTTAGGTTGACGGCCGTTACGATCCTAATTTTACTCGCGAGTTTTGCGGCAAACGCGGGGGAGATGACCGGGCGGGAAGTGATTGAAACAGTCTATAGCCAAGCAACCCCGGAAACGGTAAAAGCCACCCTGACGATGAAGCTAATCAACAAGGACGGGGAAGAGAAGGTCCGGGAAATGGCAGCGTGGCACAGAGGGGACGACTGTTCAA
>JAGXLQ010000080.1 GCA_018334595.1 Candidatus Bipolaricaulota bacterium
CGACAAATAAATAGATCAACATCAGAAACCCTTCAATCCACCGTCTCGCCCCCGGCCAGTTCAATCGCCCGCCTGGCCGCCTCGTCTATCGGCCTAATTAAGCTTACGCCCTCTAGGTCGGCGGGGCGGAGAACGACCCTTATCTCCGTGCACCCGGCAATGACATATTCCGCTCCCCTCTCCTCCAGCCCGTCGACGACGTCGAGGAGCTGTCGCTTCAACCTTGCCCCGCTGAACCCGGCCTTAATCCCCCTATCCCCGTAAATTACGTCCATCACGTCCTGCTGCTTCGCCTCCGCCGGGAGAAGCAGCTCGATCCCCCGTGGAAGGGCATACTCCTCGTATATTCCTGTCTCAATCGTGCCGTCGGTGGCTAACAAACCGGCCTTCGCACCCCCGGGAATGGCGTCCACCGCCGCCTGGAGCATGTTGACGAAGGGTATCCCGGGGTCCACGTCCTCAACGAAAAAGTGAGCTGTGTTGCAGGGGACGATTAACAGGTCGGCTCCCGCCTCCCGCAGACCGACCGCCATCTCCCGCAGGTATGGGGTCGGGTCCTCTCCACCGCGCAATATTGCCTCGGTCCTGTCGGGCACACCGGGATGACTGGCGACTATCACTGGGAGGTGGTCCTGGTCGGAACCGGCCCGGGTGTTCTCCACCACGCTCCGGAAACATTCCGCCGTCGCCTCCGGCCCCATGCCGCCGAGTATACCGATTACCTTCTTTTCTTCGTTATGAAAGATTTCTATCCCTCCGGACGTGCGGCCTGCGTAATATCGCCGAGAACTTCCCCCAGACTATATCATCTCAATGCTCTTCCGCAATCCCCGGACGAACTCCTCGGCGTGGTCCTTCTGAAGAATTAGGGGAGGGGTCAACCTGATCGTCGAAGCACCGTAGATGGTGACGAGGAAACCCCGCTTCATCAACTCATCCTTCAACCTGTATGCCGCGGCGTCATCGGGTGCGCCCTCCTGCCGGTCAACTATCTCAACCCCGATTAGCAGCCCCCTACCTCTAACTTCGCCGATCCTCTTATCGTCAAGTTCCTTCAACCGGTCCATCAAGAAACCGCCTGTCTCCCCGGCCCGATCGAGGAGTCCCTCTTTTTCGATTACTTTAAGCGTCTCCAACCCCGCCCTACAGGCAACGGGATTTCCTCCCATGGTAGAGGAGAAGTCTCTGTTATCAAATTGGTTCCCAATCTCTTCTGAGACGACAAACCCGCCCAGGGGCAGCCCTCCGCCCAGGGGCTTGCCCAGGATTATGCAATCGGGGCGCGGCCCGCTGTCCTCACAGGCGAAGAAGCTTCCGGTCCTGCCGAAACCGGTTAACGTTTCGTCTACGGCAAGGCGTATGTGGTTCTCCCCGAGGTGCTCCGCCAGCCGCTCGAAATAACCGGGTGGAGGGACGATAACTCCGGCATCTCCAAGGATGGGTTCGACAAAGAACGCGGCGGGTCTCCCGCTCGTCTCGTTCTTCAGCACGGCCTGGAGATAATCGGCGCAAGCGAGGTCGCAGGCCGGGAAGGTCTGGTTGAGGCTGCAACGTTCACAAAATGGGCTAGGCAGGTAATGCACCCCCGGTAACGGGGGGCCGGATCCGTAACGATCGGCGGTTATCCCGGTCAGAGAAACCGCACCCATAGTCCGTCCGTGAAAGCCCCCGTGCAGAGCAAATAACTCGTACCCCCGGCTCGCCTTCCTGAGGACCTTAATCGCCCCCTCGACCGCCTCGCTGGCGCTGTTGGTGAAGAATAGTCTGTCCAGGCCGGGCGGTGTAAACTCTACCAGCTTCTCAGCCAGCTCGGCTGCGGGGCTGCTGTAGCTGAGATAATGGGGGTTGTGGACCAAAAGATCAACCTGTTTTTTTATCCCTTCCGTTACCTTCTCCGTGAACTCGTTTCTGTAACCGAGAACGGAAACCCCATATCCCGAGGTTAAATCCAGGTAACGCTTTCCGTCCTCGCCAATCAGGTGAACCCCTTCTCCGCTGACGATCTCTTCCGGAAAGACTACCGGTTTTAACAGGTGATCGCGGTAAGCCTTTCTCACCTCTCCGCCATCAAACAAGCCTACCTCCTCACTCGGTTAAAGTTACGGCAAAGTCCGGACAGCTTTTCTCACATATTCGGCAATGGATACAGTCCTCCGGGCGTTTGACCTCGGCGACGTTGTACCCCTTCTCGTTTCTCTTTTCCGAAAGCTCCAGCACGTCAACAGGACATCTGTATACACAGATGTTACACCCCTTACATAATTTCTCGTCAATTTCTACTGGCATGGTATCATCCTCTTAATTGATCAACGATTTTCGCTACCTCTCCGGGACTTCTCCCGATCTTTGCCCCCGCCGAGGACAGAACATCGATCTTATCAGCAGCCCTGCCCGCATTGCCCTCAACGATCGCGCCGGCGTGACCCAGCCTCTTACCGGCCGGGGCGGACCTCCCGACGACTATCGACACCACGGGCTTGGTCATTTCCCCGTCAATGTATTCCGCCGCCTTCTGCTCCATACTTCCGCCGACCTCCCCGGCAAGGACTATCACTTTCGTCTCAGGGTCCTCCTCGAAGAGCTTCAGGACGTCCACCTGGGTCATTCCCCACAGGGGTCCACCCCCTATACCAACTACAGTGGACTGGCCTATACCCTTTTCAGTCAGGGATTTGCAGATCTCGTAGGAGAGCGCCCCGCTACGAGAGAGGACACCCACGTCGCCCTCGGCGGTCATCCGGTCCGGGTGAACGCCGAGCTTGGACTTACCCGGAGATATCAACCCGGGAGTGTCCGGGCCGAGGACCGTCGCCCCACGCCCCTCCGCATGATTCAACACCGCCATCATGTCCCTGACTGGGACCCCCTCGGCGGTCATCACGATGAACTTGATGCCCGCATCAATCGCCTCCAGGGCGGCATCTCGGGCAAACTTAGAGGGCACGTAGCTGATAGCGGCGTCCACCTCGTGCCGGCCGACCGCCTCGCTGACGAAGTCGTAGACAGGGATCCCGGAGGTTTCTTCCCCGCCCTTTCCCGGGGTTACCCCGGCGACTACGTTCGTGCCGTACTCCTGCATGACCGCGGTCTGAAACGACCCGATATTCCCCGTTATCCCCTGGACGAGGACGCTGGTCTCACCCGACAACAATATTGACATAACTATCATCCTCCCCGCGAAAGTTCGACTGCGCGTCCTACCGCCTCGGAGTGGTCGTCGTAGGTATCTATCCCCAGCCCCTCAAGTATCCTTTTACCCTCCACTTCCTTCGTCCCACACATCCTTATCACCAGCGGGGGGCCTACCTCATTTTCCTCCAGATAGTTCGCTATGCCCTCAGCCATGTGGTCCATCCGGGTCAGCCCCCCTATGAGGGTAATCAGCAGGACGGAGACGTCCGGGTTGGCAAGGACCACCTCCATCGACCTGGCAACCGTCCGCGCGTCCGCCTCCCCGCCCATCTCACAGAAGTCGGCGGGTGCACCGCCCCCTTCGGTTATCACGTCGAGGGTCAGCATACCCGTACCCGCCCCGTCGGAGATCACGCCTACGTCTCCGTCCAGGGGGACGTAATCTACCCCGTACTCCTTCGCCAGGCGCTGGGGCTCTCCCTTCTCGCCTTCTATAAGGTGCTTTTGCTCCTCTCTTAGCCTCTCAAACAACTCCCTATGGCGAAACTCCGCCCCGTCGTCCAGGTCCACCTTGGCGTCCAGGGCCATCAGGCCATCCGGGGTAACCGCCAGGGGATTGATTTCGACGAGCAGGGCGTCCTTTTTCCGGTACATCGTGTAAACGGACTCCACCAGATCGCCGAATGCGGCCGCGTCAACTATCCCCAGCTTCTTGGCAAACAAACGTTTGAGGTACGGGGGAACACCCAGGGCGGTATCTATCCGTGCGGTATGAAAACCCTCTCCCCTTAAACGGGCAGAGGATTCCACGTCTACCCCTCCCTCCTTTCCCGCCATCAACAGAGGAGCCCGTGACCCGGCGTCAAAAGTGACCGCCAGGTAGATCTCGTCCAGTATCTCGGCCCTCTTCTCCACGAGGACCGACCTAACCTCCGTCCCCTTAAGGTCCGATCCAATCATCTCACTAGCGCGTGAGAGCAACTCGGAGGGCGTGTCGGCCTCGGTTATCCCCCCGGCCTTGCCCCTGCCGCCGAACGGGACCTGGGCCTTGACCATCCCGGGTAAGGGAAACTGCGAACAATCCTCCGCACACAGCCCGAGAAGGGATTTACTCGTCACCACCTTCCGGTCCGGGACGGGAACGCCGTAGGCGCCGAGCAGGTCCTTCCCCTGGCATTCAACGGTTTTCATCCAACGATACCTCCAGAGATATTCCCCGCTCTCTGGCAATTTCCATCCCCCTCTCCGCCGCCTGAACGTCCAGTTTCACGAACTTCTCCTTCACGCTGTCCTCTATTACCACAAACAGGTCGCTCCTGGAAAATACTCCGGTCGCCTCCTGGAGAAACCCGAGTACGACCATATTGGCGACAAGCTCGAGTCCGAGTTCCCCCGCCACCTTTCTCGCTTCCAGTTCGATGACTTCGACGTCGGTCCTCCCCGTGGAGGTGACCAGCTCGGGGTCGACCAACAGATACCCTCCGGACTTCAACCTCTCCTCGTACCCGTTGAGGGCGGGCTGGGACAGGGCGACCATCAGGTCGACCTCGTCAGCGGAGGGAGAAAAGATCGTCTGTTTAGACAGGATCAGTTCGGCCTGACATTCCCCGCCCCGCGCCTCCGAGCCGAAAGACTGGGTCTGGACAGCGTTTAACTCTGGCCCCCTGACCGAGGCCGTGCCAAATATCTGAGATGAGAGGACTATCCCCTGGCCACCAAAACCACAGAACTGTACCCGCAGCGTATCTTTGCTCATTTTTCCTCCCCGTAAACGGTACTGCCCTCGAATATCGGTCTCTTTTCGCTATAGAAATCTCCCAGGACGAACTTATCTTTCTTTTCCCCGTCGGTGAGTCCGTCCGCCTCGGCAATCGTTATCGATTTATCCTCTATCCATTCCATCCCCTTCGTCGGCTCTCCGGACCCCAGAGCGTACCGCCCAAAGTGAGTCGGGCACTGTGAGATTATCTCCACCACGGAAAATCCCCTGTGGTCAAGGGCCGACTTGATGGAGTCCGTAGCCGGCTGGTAGCGGAAGGTATTCCATCTGCTGAAGGAGGTCGCCCCGGCGGAACGGGCCAGCTCGTAGAGGTCAAATCTTTCCTCCCTGTTACCGTAGGGGGTGGTCATCGTATTCAATCCCGAGGGAGTGGTCGGAGATACCTGACCTCCGGTCATGGCAAAATTCAGGTTGTTAACCACGATGACGGTCACGTCCAGGTTCCGCCTCGCGGCCTGGATGAAGTGGTTTCCGCCGATCGCGCCCACGCCGCCGTCTCCCGCAAATACGACTACGTCCAGTTCTGGTTTGTGGAGCTTAATTCCAGTCGCCCAAGGGAGAACCCTCCCGTGAATGCCGTGCAGGGCGTCGGCATCGAGGTAGACTGGAATCCTCGCCGTACACCCGACGCCACCGACGGCGACGAGGTTGTCAAAGTCCAGGTCGACCTCCTCGGCCGCCTGCAGAAAGAAGTTCATAATCTGGCCGCACCCACACCCCGGACAGAAGAAATGCGGCAGGCTGCCGGGGCGAATCCTCTCCCTGTACCATTCTCTATCAGACATTTACAATACCTCCTGAATTGCGGTGTAGATCTCTCCGGCGGTATGAATGCTGCCCCGGTTCTTTGTGACTGCCGTTACCTTAGCTCGGGGGGCGCAGACTCTCTCGACCTCTCGCGTATACTTCCCAACGTTCATCTCCACTGAGATAATTGTGTCCGCCGCCTCTGAAGCCTCGACCAGTTCTCTTTTAGGGACCGGCCATACGGTGCCCAGCTTGAGGACCCCAACCCTCATTCCTTCATCTCTTGCCCTAAGGGTAGCGTCCATGGCGGGCCGGAACTCGCTCCCGTAAGCGACCAGTATCGTATCCGCGTCGTCCGTAAATTGACCTTCTACGATAGAGATATCGTCGAGGTTGTCCTGAACCTTCCCCAGCACCCTTTCGTACATGTTTTCGTACACGTCTGGGTCCCAGTTAATATTCCCCGCCTCGTCGTGGGGGTTTAACGAGTAGAGGGTATGATACCCCTCCCCAAAAGAGGGCATGGGTGGCACCCCCCGGTCGTTTGGAGAGAAGGGAAGAAATTCTTCCGGGGGGACCCCCGGGCGGTCCCGTTCTTCTATC
>JAGXLQ010000081.1 GCA_018334595.1 Candidatus Bipolaricaulota bacterium
GCCGGAACGTTAACAAACTTCGGTGGATTTTTAATGGACGACGAAGTTCTGGAAGCAATGAAAAAGACGTCGAAGTCTTTTGTCGACATGGATGAGTTATTGAAGGAATCAGGAGAATGTCTGGCTTATCTACTGGATGCTGAAGCGGTTCTTGTTACCTGTGGTGCCGCTGCCGGAGATGACCCGGCAAGCTATCCGTTCTCTGCCCAATAAGGAAGGACTAAAGAACGAAGTCGTGGTAATGGGAGCCCACAGGAATCCCTACGATGGGGCCATGAAAGGATTCGGGGCTAAATTTGTCGAAATTGGAAACGACATTGAACCTTTTCTAGATAGTGCGATCACGGGAGAACTGTAGCAGTTGCCCGCTTCGTACAAGCAACGATGCTAGATGCCTCCTTGCCGTTAGGTATGGGTTTAGAAGTAGCTTATGACAACGAGTTCCTCTCATAGTAAATGCGGCTCCCGAAATCCACCTGCAGAAAAGAGACTTCTGCGGGTGGACAGCCAATAGTTACCGAGGTCTACAGCGATTCTCCGATTATAAATTCCCACATGTTAAAACCGGGAGAGGAAGACATAATCAAAATTAACTAAAATTATGGGATCTAACCGAGGAAGTTATTATAACTGCTTAAACGAGGCTCACGCCTTATACTTTTTTAGAGATAAAGAGGTGAAAACAAAGTGAAAGAGAAGAAAACAAATCTCGAAATTATGCAGGAGTCAGGCGTCGTAGGAGTCATAAGAACAAAGAGCTCTGCAAGATTGATAAAAGTAGCAGAGGCCATCAAGAAAGGCGGCGTTAATTGCATTGAAATCACAATGACTACGCCAAACGCACTTTCAGTTATCGAAGAAGTATCAGCAGAGGTGGACGATGTACTAATTGGTGCGGGAACCGTACTGGATGCTGAGACCGCAAGAGCAGCAATCCTCGCCGGGGCGGAATATCTCGTATCCCCTACCGTGGATCTGGGAATGATAGAGATGGCTAAAAGATACGATAAGGCTGTTGCCCCCGGAGCGTTTACGCCGACGGAAATTATCGAGGCCTGGCAGGCCGGCGCCGACATAGTTAAAGTATTTCCCGCTTCACGTCTGGGGCCAAAGTTCTTAAGCGACGTGAAAGCTCCGCTGCCTCAGGTTTCTCTTATGCCTACCGGTGGAGTAAGTAAAGAAAACGCGGCAGACTTTATTCGAGCAGGCGCGGACGTTATCTG
This sequence comes from Candidatus Bipolaricaulota bacterium, assembly GCA_018334595.1. GTDB lineage: Bacteria > Bipolaricaulota > Bipolaricaulia > M55B111 > M55B111 > M55B111. The sequence goes on from JAGXLQ010000081.1 coordinate 1,224, forward strand.
TGTAGGGTCTGCTCTTTTAGATAAACAAGCTATTGCGGAAGAAAACTACAAGGTTATGACCCAGAATGCCAAAGACCTCGTACAGGCTGTAAAACGGGGCAGGGAAAGCTAGACCGATGGCTGACAAAAAGAAACTAATGATCCCGGGTCCCGTAGAGGTCAGTGAGAACTCACTGACCGCAATGGGTTCTCAGGTAGTTGCGCACTACGGTGAGGAGTGGACCCGGATTTATAACGAAACGGTAGAGTTAACTCGCCAGGTATTCCAGACGGAAAATGAACACCTGTTTCTTATACCGGGAAGTGGAAGTGCGGGCCTGGATGCAGCCCTCGGTAGCACGGTCGAAGGAAATCGTCCGACCCTGATACCAATAAATGGATGGTTCGGAGAGCGTCTCTACAGCGTAGCGTCGACCCACTCTACAGAGGTAAAGACGCTTAATTTCGACCCGGGCAAAAGGATAGATGTCAACAAGGTAAACGACTACCTGGGGAATAATAAAGAAGTAAAAGTACTGGCCGCCACTCAATGTGAAACATCAACCGGAGTAAAGAATCCGATAAAGGACCTAGGCAAGGTATGTAATGACCATGACGTGCTTCTGATTGTGGACGCAGTTTCCTCTCTGGGTGGCACACAGCTAAAAACGGATGACTGGAATGTCGATATATGTGTGAGTGCGTCACAGAAGGGATTGGAGGCACCGCCGGGAATCGCCCCAGTATCGGTCAGCCCCAGGGTGTGGGACCTCATTGACAATACGCCCGATCCCGGCTGGTATTTAAATTTGAAAATCTGGAGAAAATACGCGACCGAGTGGTCCGACTGGCATCCTTTTCCTGTCACGATGGCTGTAAATAACGTCCTGGCGCTCCGAGAAAGTTTGGAGTCCATTCTGGATGAAGGGTTGGAGGCAAGATTCGCACGACATAGGGAAATAGCTGATTTTTTGAGAAACTCTTTCAGAAATCTAGGTTTCGAGTTGCTGGTAGAGGAGGACTACTATTCAACTATGGTAACTGCTGTCTTGAGGGACTCCCGGTTCACGGTCGATGATCTAAAAAACTACCTAGAAAAGGAACGCTCTATTAAGATAGCCGGGAGTCTGGGAGAACTAGAGGGGCAAGTGTTCAGAATTGGCCACATGGGTCCGACCGCTACTTACGATGCTGTTTTGCCACTAATGTACGGAATAGAGGAATTTTTGCGAAAAAACGGTGAAGATATTGAGCATGGAGCGTTCTTTGGAAAAGGAGCATAAATCACGAACAATATTACGCTGAGTTAAATTGAATTTGAGAAACGATGTAGACCCCGTTGGAGAGACGGTGATAAAGATGTCCGCTCCCGAAAAAAGCGGTTAGAGCAACTAGAAGACCTGAACGTAAATGTCGGTGTTAGTGAACTAAACGTAGCAGTTGCATTTAAGAGAGGGTTGCTTTTCCCAAAACTCGTTTGGTCTGTCCGGGGTGTAGGCGCAACCCGGATGGAAGAATTTTCGGGTGTCTCTCTTTTCGAAATCTGGTCCTCCTCTTTTAGCACTCTGTATGCCGTAGAGGGGCTTACGCTTACCGACCACTCCTCGGTAAGTACCTCGTTGTAGGGAAGGTCCGGACCGGGATCTCTCTCTTCTAGTGACTGAATACCTCCATTATTGTATCTACTTTTCCACCGGTAGTATCTCCGGGGGATAGTTTCAGTATCTCACACTTCTCCTTCACCAACTTCGGTGCCTTGGGTTTGGGTCATACTGGCACCGTGTTGGTTAAGTTTAACGGACATTCTGGAGTGGGTAAAATTCAACAATAATTTCTGGGTCACTTCTAACAATAATTTACAATCATATTTAGTAACACCAGTTTGATCCCAGCCTTAAAACGTTCACCACCAGGGTCATCGGAGATCCTTAGAAGCCGTTTTTTTAAGCAACTTGTCCTCTACGGTGTGAGATCGGCGACGATCCCCTTTAGTTGGTTTAGCTTTTCGTCCGTTTCTTGAGTCCTTTGGTTCGAAGGGTAGCCTGTACCTTCCAGTGGTAGTACTGGCTGGATCAGCACTGAAAGATCTTCTGTTGCCCATCTTCGGAAAACCTCCCGTGTTAGATTAAGGTCGTCCAAGGCCCGTGATTATGAACATAAGTAGATATTTTGAAAATCGGTTTTTTCTGACACGGTTTATGAAACAAGTCTAACTGCCAAAACGTTACGGGTATCACTTCTACTTCGTTTCAGAAATCGCAGGAGAGCCGGTAACCGTGTAGAAATTAGCCGCTTCGGTAACAGGGGGCTTCCCGAGGAGATGGTCTAGAGGATTGCAAGAACGTGATACTGGGGATGTTGAGGGAAGGGGGGCTTGGTAAATTCTCACCACGTTTAGAGCCCCCGAAGCCTGGAAAAGAGGACGGAGGTAGAATTTTGACATACAGGAATCAAATCTTGATACTATTTCTAAGAGGTGGTCGCTTTAGACTGCCTTATCGGAAGTGGCGAAATGTTGCCGGATCAACTGGAGTACACGGAAAATGCCAAATTGTCAACCTCCGTCCCTTTCTTTTGTCCAAGGAGGCATAAATTGAAAACTAAAGTAAGTCTAATTGCCTTACTGCTTTCTCTTCTTTTAGTTTTCTTACTGGCCGGCTCCCAAAGCACTTACGCCCAGGAGCTGGGCCTTGTGGGGAAACTGGTAGGGTCAACGCCTTTCGTATTCGCCGAGGCGAAGATTTGGATACTGGCAGCAGAGATAGGTTTGGGGCCTAACTTATCAAGCGAGACGCCGTCCGGATATGAAAGAAGCCCTGTAGATATTTCCGCGTCCATAAAAGCTCATCCAATTACGCTTTTGAACCTATCACCCTATTTCGGTGTAGGCAATACGTTTTCTCTAGGGACCTATAGTCAGTCTAGCTTTTTCGGAGGGGTAGAATTTGACCTTCCCGGAGGGATCCTGCCCCTATCTGTTTTTGCCGGAGGCGGTGTCCTCTTCACCGAAACGGAGGGGGTTAACTTTCCCGGGTGGCACCTAGGTGTCAAGTACGAGTTCGCCCTGTAAGCACCTATCATATTGAGGTGATTAGATTGAACAGATGTGCTAAGTTAGTTGTTGTCGTATTTGCCCTTTTGTTGTTTCAGCCCGTTTATGGCGGGGGAACGGAGACCTTCGAGAAAAGACCGATCACTGAAGCTATCCGTGAACAAACCTCATATACCCTAAGTAGGGGGGAATGGAAGGTGGGGAGCTTAACGCTTCCGTTCTATCCGACCGGGTGGCAACAGATCTACGTCAGCTACGGCCTGTCAGATAGCCTGCAGGTTGGCTCGACGATACCACAAAACTTACTGGGCAGGCCCAACGTCACCGCCAAATACAGGCTACCTTTTGCTGGGCCGGCGGGGTCGGTGCTGGCAGTCCCCGTCAGCCTGAATCTGAACCTCTCCTATCTCGGCGTGTCGACAAATACCGGGCTGGTAGCTAGCTGGAAACCAAACGAACGTATTGGGTTTCATGTTGGCCTCAACCTGTGGCTGACCAGTTATAGTTACCGCTTCCTCAACCCTTCTGGCTACCTGATTGCCGACTATAACTTGCCAGCAAACCTCAAAGCCATAACTGAAGTAGACGCCCATACGTTCGGAGAGGACTTCATGTCCGTAAGGATTGGCGGCCTCTGGAGGGGGTTTGAGGTACTCAACTTGAGGGTAAGTTCCTCATTTGACGTACCATCAGGCGATGCGAGCATTGGGGCGGGTTTGTTCTTGCGGTTCTAGGGTGTAGGGCTTAATGGGGGGATAAAGCAACAGGACGGGGGGCGTGGGGCCGACATTTTCTTGAACGGAGGTGTTCAGTCGTCCATTTCCGAAATAACCACGGATAGACTCCCGGTAGAGTTTATGAGGTCTCCGACTATATCGACGATAGAATTCTAATTTGATGCCTGTTTTGAAGAATGTTACCGATGGGTCTAGAAAGCTACCCTGGCCTTCATCCCGTGACTGATTTCAAAGAGATAATAAATTATCTTGTCCATAAACCTTCTAATTACCTAATCATGAGAAAAATTGGTTTTGGAGTACGTTTTGACGTATACTAGATAAAATATTTGGGGATTTGGATCCAACTTACGTTTTGGGCATAAGGTGAACCCAAACTGAGCACTCAATCGAGTAACCAGAGATATTTATTACCGCGAGTCAAAAAATTCCCTAAATATGCTAGGAAAAAGGAGGAACACGCTATATGAACTACAACTGCTTAGAGAGGATGAATAGGAAGGCCACCCTGATTGTACTACTTATCTTTGTTTTCACAATCTCGTTGCAGATACCAGGATTGCTAGTCTACGGCGACCAAAGCGAATACGTTTGGGTATTGCGGGATATCGAAGATTACGACGCAAAAGAAAAGACCAGGAATCAAAACAAGGAATCTGAGGGGGTATGGCACATTGAGACCAATTATTCCCGAGGCAGATTCACTCAAAAAAGAACCTATACGGGTAAAACAACGAGTTATCCCCCTTACTCCGATGCGGTCCACGGCGAATCTATGACGTTTAGGGCCGAGTGGGGCAGCCCGCCGGGAATAATGAAGCTGGGGGAGAAGTACCCCATTAACTTTTTTCTGGGTTTGGTCGAGGACAACTCCTCTAAATACACAACGACAGCCTGGGCTGTGACGGAGCTTAACGGCGTCAAGCTGGAAAATTCCTATGTGAAGTTAAACATTAAAACTGACTATAAGGCAATCAATGAAACTCTGATATTAGAACCTTCTGAAGGAACCGTGGAGGGCCAAAAGCTAGAACTGACCCTATTGGTGTCTTCGCACGTGGGTATGAAAACAGTCTATGTTTACGAATGGATGAAGGCCTCGGAGGCATCCAAAGTTGAGCCCCCGGCACCCTACACTCCCGAACCAACGGAGACAGAACAAAAGTCTGCCCCCACTCGAGAAATAGACTACGAAGT
>JAGXLQ010000082.1 GCA_018334595.1 Candidatus Bipolaricaulota bacterium
GGGGCTACTGATGAATATCACCAAACTACCCGACCACGTGATTGCGGTAATCGACGAGTCGTTGAAGAAAAAACAGAAGGTAACGACCGAGGACGTCAAGTTAAAAACTGGTGATACCCTGCCGGGAGCGGGACTGTTGAGCTCCTATCGGGCCTGGAGACATGCTGGAATTGATAAAGTACTGAGGAGTTTAACCGAAGCCAGGAGGGAAGAGCGGGTTGAAGATGAGTTAGGGCGAAGGAAGTGTAAGGCAAATAAGCGAATCACTGACGAGGACTGGAACGAAGACGAGAAGTTGACCAGAGACGACCCGAGTCCGGAACAGAACTCGGGTCGTCTAGATAAAGAGGATAAGGTAAGATAACCCACGAGTGGATCTATCAGTACATCTGGGTCGACAAGCAAGAAGGTGACAGCTTACAGGAACACCTCCGGGTAAAGAGTAAGTACAAAAACGCTACGGGAAGGACGACAGGCGCGGGGTGATCAAGAACAGAAGTTCAATTGAAGACAGACCAGAATCGTGGACGAAAAAAGAACGCACCGGAGACTGGGAAGCGGATAAGTCCACCGGCAAAAACCATAAAGGCATTGGTTAACCATGGTGGAACGAATTACAAATAAAATTAATCAACTTGTAAAAATATGAAAAATTAACAAAAAGGAGATTTAATCCATGAGAATCAAACTGAGCGAAGAAGAACTAGCAACGCACAGAGATGGAATCAAGAAGGTAATGGATGAGAAAAATATCGATCTACTCTGTCTCTTTTCACCGCGAGACATATTTTACCTAACCGGACTCTACTTGATCCAGACAGAACGTCCGGCGGGTCTTTTGTTTGACGGCAAATATACCACTGCCTTCGTTCCCACACTGGAGAGAGAACACGTAGAAGAGCTCGGTGGCGTTGACGAAATAATTGCCTACGGCGAATATCCCGGAGAGACTCACCCCGTAGAGCAACTGGCAGGAGTAATCGAAAGCCGGAATGTAGAAAAACTTGGCGTGGATAGCGACGGCTACACCGGTGGCATGGGTTACCAGGGGCCATCACTTTCCGAGGTTCTTGAGGTGGAAATAGAAGAGCTACCCCGAATGATAGAGGACATAATGCAGGTGAAAACCGCCGAGGAAATAGAATTGATCGAAGAAAGCTGTCGCTGGGGAAACTTAGCTCACCGCTACCTACAGGACTACACTGAGCCAGGCAAGACCGAAAACGACATTTCCACTCAAGCTTCACTCGACGCATCTAGGGTAATGTTAAAGACGCTCGGCGAGGAGTACTACTCCCCAAAAGGAGCATCGCTTCCTGCTTCAGCTGGATTTCGTGGACAGATCGGTAAAGGCAGCGCCATACCTCACGCGCTAACCAGCAACGCCACGGTCAAAGAGGGTGACGTACTGGTAACCGGTGCGTTAGCCAACGTCGGCGGCTACGTTAGCGAGCTGGAGAGAACCATGGTAGTTGGCAGGCCGACCAAAAAACAGACTAAGTTCTTCAAATACATGGTAGAGGCCGGAGACATAGCGATGGACGCGATAAAACCTGGTGCCAAATTCTCCGACGTCGATCAGGCAGTCTCGGACTTCTACAAAGAAAACGACCTCGAAGAATACTGGCGCCATCACACCGGTCACTCCATAGGCTTTGGTGGCCACGAAGCACCCTATTTCGACCGCTTTGACGACAGAGAAATAAAGACAGGCATGGTGGTAACGGTCGAGCCTGGACTGTACGTCCCCGGCTTCGCCGGCTTCCGTCATTCCGACACAGTTCTCGTCACCGAAGACAGCTCTAGAATGTTGACTTATTATCCGCGTGACCTGGAGAGCCTTACTGTTTAGGGGTCAGATAACAGTCATAGCAGCCTAAATAGCCAAAGCAGTCGGAATTGTCTAAGTAGCTTCGGTCACCGTCCCCGAGCGGAGTGTATTGGGTTCGTGGGGTTTGTCCATAACGACGATAGCTAGAGTTTTCTAACCCTGGGGTGATACGAGGTATAGATGTGTTACAAATTTCCCTCGGTTGAGTGTGTGGTTGGGGTTAACCGGATATGTGTAATTAGTTGCACTATCATGGGTAACCTTCAGTTAGGCTATGGGTAGGGTTGTTTCTGCAATGAACCTATAGAACTCTTATGTTTAGTTAATCTTGCATAAAGAACTGCTTGTATTCAAGAGAAAGAAGGCAAAAGACACGATAGACATATAGGTAGGTTCCTCAAAGCGGTACTTAACCTGGGGATAACACCCATATACTCCGCCCACTCTAAGCCGTGGAAGGTCGGAAACACCGCAGGCTACAACTCGGTATTTTCCAGGAAGTTCTGGGAGAGGTTAACCTTCTCCGACGAGGAGGAGGTAGATATAGAGATAAAGAAGTTCAACCTGGAGTACGAAAAGTACAACGACTTAATCGAAAACAACATAGACCCAAAAGAGGTCAAAGACCGGACCCTGCCCGAGGACTTCAGGTTAACCGAAAGCCTCCAGGAGGAGTTAAGTGACGACTTAGACGACCCCACTATCTACTGGCTTAGGGGAGTAAGAAACGCAACTAACAGGGCAAAGAAAAGAGACATCGGCACTATTAAGATACTGGGAGAGGAGATTGAACTTCCCGAGCCCTACGTCAACCAGTTCACCTTAAACAAGCTACAGTTAAAAGACGATAAGTTATCGGTAATGGTTGAGAACGATGACGGCAAGCTGGAGACGATAAAGCAACGAAAGATGGAGGTAGAGAACGTCGACGTTAACTGTTAAGTTAGGTCTGTATCTTTATGCCAGAAATAACCGTTAACTGAAAAAATCAACAACGTAACGTGCCCTTCCCTACCTGGAGGGTTAGCCGCCTTCGACCGCCGTAATAATTCGTGTGCCGACTTCGTTAAACACCTCTCCGGCGGTCGCTCCACCCCAGACGGGCAGCGTGCCGACCTCGTCGATTACGATCAGGATTAAGTATTCTGGGTTCTCATGGGGGAAAAACCCGGCGAAGGAGGATATGTATTTGTCATCAAGGTACCTTCCCCCCTCAGCCTTTTGTGCCGTGCCCGTCTTCCCGCTTACCGCGTAACCGGGGATATCAGCCTGTGTCCCCGTGCCGTCTTCAACGACCTGGCGTAACATATCCTTCATGGCGGACACTGAACTACGGGAGGCGATCAGCCCCCCGGATGAACTTCTGCCGGGTGTAGTTTCCTCCCCGTCCTCACCTTGAGTAATTAACCTGTCCACAATCGTTGGCCTGACCACGACGCCGCCGTTGGCTATCGACCCCAATTTGCTTGCCAGCTGGATGCCCGTCACGGTCATCCCCTGGCCGATGGGAATCGACCCTATCGCAAGCCCCGACCACTCCGCGTAGTATCTGAGTTTCCCCGACTCCTCGCCGGGGAGTTCAATTCCCGTCTTCTTGCCAAAGCCAGCCCTGTTGAGAAAACTCCAGAGCTTTTTTTCGCCGAGCTGTTGAGAGACTCTAATTATCCCCGTGTTGATGGAGTTCTTGATGACTTCGGAGAACGGCACCACGCCGTAATCTCTGTACTGGGCGTTGTTAACCGGATGGTTGTAAAGAACGACGGGAGAGTTTCCGTTGACCGGCGTGTCCGGAGTTACCGTCCCGCCGTCCAGGGCGGCCAGCCCGGAGAATACCTTGAGGATCGACCCCGGTTCGTACGTCTGGCTAACCCCGAGGTTTTTTCTCTCGGAGGGCTCGTATTCGTTGTAGTTGTTCGGGTCGTAGGTTTCATTTTGTGACATCGCCAGCACTTCACCGGTGGATGGGTCGATGACTACGCCCCAGGCATTTTTGGCCTGAAACCGCTCTACTCCCTCCTTCAGCTCCTGTTTTAGGATGTGCTGGATTTTTAAGTCTATCGTCAGGTATACGTCGGAACCGGGCCTGCCTTCGACGAGGGTGATCTCCCTGTAGGGGTAGCGATTGGCCCCGTAGATAATCCTCTTTGCTCGGGGTTCGCCCTCGAGGGTGTCGTTCAGGGAGTACTCGACCCCCGCAAGCCCTTCGCCGTCCACTCCGGTGAAACCCACTATGTGGCCGGCTAGTTCCTCTCTGGGGTAGACTCGCTTGGTGGAGTCTATCACGATCAGCCCCTCGATTCCCAGGTTATCCGCGCGTGACTTGATCCGTTCTCCCGTTTCGTAGCTAACCTCCCTGTCGATCCAGGTAAAGTAGGACTGTCGATAGACGAGGTCGTTTAACTTCCTCCGGCTCATCTTCAGTTCTTCGACGAGTAGGTCGATGAGCAGCTCCGGCTTCGTCATGTCGTAAGAGTCGACCGCCACGGAGTAGGCCTTTTTGTTAAACGCCAGCAACTCGCCATTTCGGTCGTAAATCCTGCCGCGCTCCGGCTGGACTATGACCTTTCTCTCGTGGATGGTGTTTGCCTCGGTTTTCCACCGCTCGTGTTGCAATATCTGAACCGAGACCAGCTTCCACACGACGAACCCAATGATAATTACTAACAGGGCCGTGATGAAGTAAAGTCGCCTTCTGTTTTTCATAAACGCAGGTTACTCCAGGTTACGGAACGGCCGGTTCGGCCTTCTCTTCGATTTCGGGTTCAACCATCCCCAACCTCTCCTTCCCTATTCGCTCTATCCTGTCGTAGGAAAAGTAACGCGCGACCTGGAATTGTAGCTCCCTCTTCTTTTCCCGGATCGGCACGAGGTCCTCTTCCAGTTGATTGACCTCCCGCTGCAGGTATATCACTCGCCACGTCTGCCAGAGGTAGAGGAAGATCAACGCCACCACGAGGATTATCACGAGACTCAGTTGAAAGAAGCCGGGCAAGTTCTTCATGGGTTCCCACTCTCCTTCTCTTGCTGCAACCTGCGGCCAGCCCGCAGCCGGGCGCTCCTGGCTCTGGGGTTGTTGGCGACCTCATCCACGGACGGCCTCTCCGCTCCAGAGGTAAGGATTTCCATCTCTCGTTCCTTGTCGCAACGGCAGACGGGTAGTTCCGGCGGACAGATGCAGTCCTTTTCTTTGTAGTTGAAGAACTTCTTGACCCGCCTGTCCTCAAGTGAATGGTATGACAAAAAAACCATAGTTCCACCTATCTTCAGGCCGTCGAACGCTTTGTCCAGGCCTCTTTGTAGGTTTTTCATTTCTCCGTTCACGTGGATTCTCAGCGCCTGAAACGTCTTCGTCGCCGGATGAATAGAACTTGCCCGCTGGGCTCTCCCCGGTATCGCCTCCCTGATTACGGTGACGAGGTCACCCGTGGTCGAGATCCGTTCCCGCTTTCTCGCCTCTACGATCTTGTACGCAATCCGTCCGGCCCACCTCTTTTCTCCGTACTTGCTGATTATCCTCTTGAGTTCTCCCCTTTCGTATTTGTTGACTACCTCCGCCGCCGTCAGTTCGCCCTCCTGGTTCATTCTCATGTCAAGCGGGCCTTCCTTCTGGAATGAGAAGCCCCGCTCCGGGTCATCGATTTGGAATGAGGAAAAGCCGAGGTCAAACAGGATTCCGTCCAGACGTACTCCGCCCTCTATTTCAAGGACGCGGTCGATCTCCGAGAAGTTAGCCTGATAGAGGGCAACCCGAGGGGGCGTTCCCTCGAGCCTATCTTTGGCTGTCCGTAGGGCCATCCTGTCCAGGTCCAGGCAGATCAACTCCCCGTCACCAGACATCTCCTCCGCCACGGCCCGCGAGTGGCCTCCGGTGGAAGTCGTCGCATCAAGAAACGTCCCATCTGGCTTGTGTTCGACGTCGAGGTATTCCAGGACCTGACCCACCATGACCGGTGTGTGAAGGTTGCTCCCACCGTTTTCTTCATTCATGTTCCAGCTCGGCGTGAATCCAGCTTAACGCGGTCTCCAGACCCTCTCTGGCTTCAAGTTCTAATTCCTCCCTCACCTTTTCTAGGCCGGCCCGCTGGGAGTCCTTGTTCTCGTAGGTGTTCTCTAAGTCCGCCAGGTAGTCTCGCGCGTTGATTAGTTCGTCGGGGTGCCAGAGGGGTATGGGTGTGCTTTCCACGCTCTCGTTTATCTCGTGTATCAGGTGGTCCATTTTTGGGTCGTAGCTTATTCCTTGGACCGGCGTTCCGCTG
>JAGXLQ010000083.1 GCA_018334595.1 Candidatus Bipolaricaulota bacterium
GGTAGTTGAAGAGTTCCCGGACCAAACAAAAGAATGAACCCGGAGCCGCTTCGAAGTTTCTCCCTCCGCCGGGCACTATCCTTATCGTCGTGGAGTCAACTTGTGGTCGGGGATAGAAGGCTTCTCTCGGGACGTCGACCACCCTCTCCACTTCAGCGTACCCTCTAACCAGAAAAGTGATCGGACCTACCTCCCTGGAACCGGGCTCAGCTAGAATCCTCTCGGCCACCTCCCGTTGGAGGGTAAGGACCATCTCACGGAAGTAAGACCTTTCCCCTACCCCCTTCTCGATGATTTGTGAGGTCAGGTTGTAAGGGATGTTGCCGACCAGCTCCGCCCGGCGGTCCTGGTGTAAGTCGAGGTCAGGGGGGTTGATCCCCAGGAAGTCCTCGTTTAGGAAGGTCACAGCGGGCGAGCTGACTATATCGCGGAAGGGAGCCTCCAGGCTGTCGTCAATTTCCACGGCAATCACCCGGGGGTGGGCCTCCTTGAGCAGGCAGGTCAACGCCCCCATTCCCGGCCCAATTTCGACCACAGCTTCCGCCTCACCGGTGGCCTCGCTAATCTCTTCCAGGTAAGACCTCTTGAACAGGAAGTTCTGCCCCAGTCCCTTCTCCGGACGGAGGTCGTAATAGGAGAGGACTTTTTTTAGGCTCGAAATACCGTACAGGTCGTCACAGCTAAATAGACTCACAGGTCCAGCAACCCAACTTTTTCTAGGTCCTTGATCTCGTTGGCGGAGTATTCAACCGGTTTCCGCCTGTAGCCACGGGGGATTTCCGTCCTGTCGTAGCCCAGTCCGTCGTTCAACCTGAACCGGCCGTTCCCGACCCGGCGGAGGACCTCCCGGTCTTCACAGTAGTTTATATACCCCCGCCACCTCTCCTCGAACCCCTGCGAGGACTGCAGATTCTCGTCCACGTGGAAGCCGGCATCTCGTGCTTTCTCCAAGTACTCGCGGACTTTGGAGCAGAACTTCTCCTCCTCAACTACCTCCCGACCGTTACCTTCGGCGTTAACCAGGTAGTAACTGGCGAGCTGGCCCAGGTTTACAGTGGTCAACTTCAAGATTCTCCGCCTGAGTATATCGCTCTGCTCCTTCCTGTCTGTTCCACTCAGTCCTTCTATCTCCTCTCCGACGTTGACGAAGATGTTCGTCCTCCCATCGGTCAGGTAGTCATAGGTTATGTTCGTCGGGGTGACTACTACGTCGGTATTGGCCTCGTCCAAAAGTATCAACAGGCTATCCTTCAATTTGCCGAGCATGCCGTTCCTGGACAGGGCCCCCTCCGGGGTAATGTAGATAATCTCTCCCTCGTCCAGCAGGTCTATGAAGGTGTCGAGTTGCCTTCTAACCCCGAATAGTTTTGTCTTCTTTACCGCCTTGCGGAAGGAAGACTTGAAACAGTTCGACTTGATCTTCTTGCGGGGATAGCCCTCGCTGTCGAAGAACTCCGTTATAGTCATGTCGGGGTGGCCAAAGGAGGCGTCACCGAGGAGGTCCTGCAGGGCCTCCTCCTTGATTATCTCGTTCAAACGATGGTCTCCGTTCGTCTCCCGGATTATCCTCAGGGCGTCGTGGACGGGTACAGAACGGAAGTCCAGCTTCCCAATCGGATAGGCATGCACCCCCCTCAAGACGTAGCCCAGAGAGAACGGCTGGAGGACCTTCTTGAGGATCCCCGGCCCCTTAATCCAGTTTCCGAGGAATCCGGGTTGAAACAGATTCTCGTCCCCCATAAAGGAGACGGGATGGGCCGGATGTAAAAACCCATTCCGGAAGTAGAAAACCGACGCCAGGAGAACGGAGTCAAGGTCACGCTTGTGGTTGGCAACTATCAACGTCGAAGGGGTCTCGGAGTAGTTGTCCAGCCCGTTTACGTGTAAGCTAAAATTCTTCTTGATACCAACCCGAACGGCTATACCAATCAGATAATACAGTAGCTCGAACATATGAGTTATCTATTAACCCACCTTTTCCCTGCTGAATTAATCAAAAAGATCCTCGGCCGACCCCGTAATTTTCATGCATTCCGGAAAAAAAGACAAGTGGTTGCTTTTAACCTTCTTCCTCGATAACCTTGTTTACAATCATAGTATAAGTAATACTAGCACGTATGACTACGTAGGCTACGAGAGCCGTAACTTTATTTCACGGGTCAGGGTCCGCCGGCAACAATTTGAGGATACCCACTGGGACAAGGGGCGGCACCTGTCAAAAGCTGTCTGGGGGAGTGCGATCAACTGGCCTGTAGCCACCTGGAAATGCGATGCGAGGTAAAAAAGGATGCTCCGCGATATATCTTCGGGGTCGCATACGTGCAAGGGTATCACCCGAGTTAGTAAGATATAGTAGATTGGGGTAATGGACTCGTTTGCTATAATTGGAGTAAAAACGATTAAACAAACTGGCGGGGATTGTAATTCATGAGAACTGTATGTGTGTACGAAGATCCAACAATGTACGGTGTACATGGTATTACTGCAGCAGTCAAGCATCAGAAGAAGGCCCTCGAGGCAAATGGAGCCGAGGTAGTCGACAAGCTCCGCAGTTCCTGTGACGTAATTCACGTTAACTGGCCCGGGCCCATCTCGTTTATGAAGTTAAAGCAAGCTCAGCGCCGGGGGAAAATGGGCGTGGTCTTCGCTCATTCGGGGAAGGACATCGAGGGGGGTTTCACGCTTTCTGAACGACTACAAACGCCATTCATCAAGTGGCTGGCAGCGCTATACAACTCGGGAGACAGGATAGTTGCTCCTTCCGAGTATACGAGGGATATGATCTCTGATTTCGGGGTCGACGAGGGGAAAGTGAGAGTTGTAAGCAACGGCGTAGACCTGTCAAAGGTCGAATATACCGAGGAGGGCCGTGACAAATATCGGAAAAAATACGGCCTGACGCAGCCGACCGTGATCGTCGTCGGCCAGGTAATCCCCCGCAAGGGGATCGAGACATTTGTCGACATCGCGCGGAGGCTGCCGGAATACGACTTCGTCTGGTATGGGCACCGGATGAACCGACTATTTATGTTCGACAGGAACATGGACAAGGCAATAGAGAACGCGCCTGACAACTGTCAGTTCACGGGTTACGTGGACGACATTGGCGCCGCGTTCTCATCCGGGGACCTCTTCTTCTTCCCTTCGACCGAGGAAAACGAGGGCATAGTACTTCTGGAAGCAGCCGCGAGGGGATTACCCATAATTACCAGAGACCTCCCCGCCTACCGCGGTTGGCTGAACCACGGCTCCAACTGTCTGAAGGGAGAGAGCGAGGAGGAGTTTGTGGAGCAAATCAAACGGGGGATGGAGGACGAAGAACTTCGGGAAGGACTCATTGAGAGCGGGAAGATTACCGCAGAAGAACACAGGCTGGAAAACATCGGCAAAAAATATCTTGAGATTTACGACGCGTTCCTGTCTGAGGAGTAGTACTCCCCGTGTAGTTCACAGGGCGGAGGGGCTTGATTTTTCGAGCCTCGACTTGCACAATTCTTAAGCTAAACAGCTTAACCAAGAAAAGTACCCACAAGCGGAGGTAGACAATGCAAAACACGTGGATGGCTAAGAAAGAGGAAATAACGGACGAAGATAGAGATTGGTACGTAATCGACGGGGAGAACAAACCACTGGGAAGGCTAGCCAGCGAGATCGCGACGTTGTTACAGGGAAAGCACAAACCAATCTACACACCTCACGTGGATACCGGGGATTTTGTAGTCCTGCTGAATAGTACTAAGGTCAGGCTCACAGGAAACAAAGCAGAGCAGAAGATGCACTACAGCCACTCGGGGTATTTGGGAAACCTGAAGAGCAAAAGCTACGGTGAACTCCTCGAGGACGGCTCCCTTGTTCCCGTCAAAGGAGCAATAAGGCGGATGATGCCCAAGAACAAGCTCGGCAAGAAGATGCTGAAAAAACTTGAGCTGTACGAGGGCACCGACCATCCCCACGAAGACGAGGATTTAGTCGAATACGAGATAGATTAGCCTAAAGTTCCTCCCATCAGTCCCGACCTAACAGGGCGGAACTCTTTCATCAACCAACAACTCAATTATCGGTCATTAGCCAGTCAGGGTCGAAACTTCCCTAATTGACTACCATTTCTTAGTGACATATACTTCTATTGTGGAACTTTTGTCGGGGAGGAGATTCCGATGGACATCAACTTAAGCGAACTTCGGAGAAGAGAAGGCGAATTCGTTCACTTCGAGGAAGAAATCGAGCTTGACCAGATCAACTTTCACCAGAACGAACTACCGGTCGGGGAACACGTACGCGTCTCCGGCGGAGCTATCTTCACGTCCGACGAGTCAATTAACGTCTCACTCGATTTTTCTGCAGACGTAGTGCAACACTGCCGCCGGTGCCTGGCACCGATCGAAGAGCATTTGGAACGCCACGAGGAACTCGAGTTTCGACTGGACATCAACGCAGAAATTGATAGCGACGGAGACCTATCGATCTTTCGTTACAAAAAAACCGACAAAAATATCGATTTAGTTCCGTACCTAAAACGTTTCATCAAGCTGAACCTGGAACCATACCCCCTCTGTAAACCTGACTGCAGGGGACTTTGCCCCCACTGCGGTGCCAACCTTAACCTGGAAGAGGACCATCAGTGTCAGGAGAAAGAGGAAGAGAAGGGCGCAAAGGACCCGCGGATGGACAAACTGGGGGAGTTGCTATGAGCGAATCGGAGATCATCCTGGGGATAGATCCGGGACTGGCCACCTGTGGCTATGGCGTCGTTTCTGCCGCGGCCAGGAGGTCATTTGACCTGGTGGAAAACGGTGCCATCAGGACGTCTTCCGACAGCCCGCTCAGCTCCCGTCTCGCAAAGATACATTCTTCCGTTGTCGACCTGGTCGACCGCTACGAACCGAACAGGGTAGCCGTGGAGCGGATATTCTTTAGCAACAACCAGAAGACGGCCGTCCTGGTCGCCCAGGCTAGGGGAGTGATACTCCTCGCTGCTACCGACAGGGAAGTTGCCAGCTATTCTCCGCTGGAGATAAAGAAGACGATAACGGGTTATGGCCAGGCGAACAAGGAGCAACTTCAGATAATGGTGAAGAGGCTCCTGTCGCTACGGGAGATTCCCAAACCGGCCGACGCAGCAGACGCCATAGGGGTTGCCCTTTGCTGCGGGCTGGACAAGAAATCGGCGATCAATCAACAGTTAAATAGATAATGACGTTAATTCCTGACGGAGAACCCGAAGACAGGTTGCTGCTAATCGACGGGCACGGAATTATCTACCGTTCCTTTTACGCCATCAGGGGGCTCGCAACCAGCGAGGGCTTTCCCACAAACGCCATCTATGGCTTCCTGCAGTCTCTGGAACGGGTGGTCAAGGAATTCCCCTCAACCCACGTAGTCGTTGCCATGGACTCACGCGGCAAGACGGTCAGGCATGAAGAATATGAGGAGTATAAGGCCAACAGGCCGGAGATGCCGGATGACCTCGCTCAGCAGATCCCTGATATCGAGGAGATCACCAGGGATTTAGGCTACGCGGTCGTCAGAAAGGAAGGCTACGAAGCGGATGACGTCATTGCCAAGTTAACAAAACAAGCCCGGGGGAGGGACCTGGACGTAGTTATACTTACCGGCGACAAGGACCTGTATCAGCTCGTCGGCGAGGACGTCAAAATAGTTGACACAGATAAGGACAACCAACTCAAAGTTATCGGACCCGAAGGCGTCGAAGACAAGTTCGGGGTTGCCCCCTGCCAGATCAAGGACTTTCTTACCCTGGTCGGTGATACCTCCGACAACATCCCGGGGGTCCCCCAGATCGGCAAGGTAAGGGCGGGAAAATTGCTGAACGAGTTTAGGTCCCTGGACACCATCCTGGAAGAGGTCGAGGAAATCGACTCAACCCGGGTTAGAAACACCATCAAGGAACACGTCGAGTCGATCGAGCGGGGCCGGAGCCTCGTTTCCCTGCGAGACGAGATTG
>JAGXLQ010000084.1 GCA_018334595.1 Candidatus Bipolaricaulota bacterium
CCTTGCGGTAAATTACCGTCTTTTTTGTACTAGAAGAACATCGAGTGGAAACGGTGGGTTTGCGGAAGAAATGTTAAATTCACGGTCAAATCGTGTACTAATCTAAACAATAAGTTGTATGAGTTCCCACCCTGATGTAACCTTTTCTAATTGTTAACCCCGAGGTGATCACTTTGTCCGAAATAGATTTGAGAAGCGATACTGTAACCAAACCGACAGATGAGATGCGAGATGAGATGGCGACTGCTCCCGTTGGTGACGACGTTTACGCTGAGGACCCCACGATAAACAGATTGCAGGAAATGGCTGCCGAGGTTCTTGGTTTTGAAGCTGGCCTGTTTGTCCCTTCCGGCACGATGGGCAACCAGGTGGCAATCTGGTCGCACACTGAGGCTGGTGAAGAGGTAATCCTGGAGGGAGACAGCCATATTTACATCTATGAGCTGGCCACGATGTCGGCCTTCTCTGGAGTTATGCCGAGGACGATCAAGACCGATAACGGCGTGCTGCCGGTGGAGGAGGTAAAAAACGCGATACATCCCGATAAATATTACCTCCCCCGTACGGGCTTGATTGCGCTGGAAAACACTCACAACAATCAGGGGGGCAGGGTCTATCCGCCGGAAGAAATTAGAGAGTTACTCGAGTTTGCCGATTCCGTAGGGGTCCCTGTCCACCTCGACGGGGCGAGGGTTTTCAACGCAGCAGTTGCCTTAGACCAACCGGTCGAAGAATTGGTAGATGGGTTTGACTCAGTTATGTTCTGCCTGTCCAAGGGGCTCGGAGCTCCCGTCGGTTCCGTGCTTGTGGGCAGCGAAAGCTTTATTGAAAAGGCACTTGTTGGCCGGAAGCGGTTCGGTGGAGGTATGCGGCAGGCGGGAATTATCGCTGCCGCCGGCGTCTACGCGCTGGAGAACAACGTCGATCGTCTGGCGGAGGACCACGCAAACGCCCGCCGGTTGGCTGGCGCACTTCAGGGTATGGGTTTTTCGATTACTCCGGAGCCCACGGAGACGAACATATTCTTTGCCAACACCGAGGAAATCGGAGTAAATGCAAATGACCTGGCCGTTGAACTAGAGAGAAGCGGTATTGTAATCGGGCCGCGGGACGGGGAAAACATCAGGTTTGTCACACACCTGGACGTGGACGGGAGCGATATTGATAAGACGGTCGAGGCAATCGAGGATTACCTGGCAAGTAGCTCGTAGAAATGAACAGAGGACGTACATGGTCGGCCTAGGAACGATAATAAACATCATCACGGTTATCGTTGGCGGTAGCATCGGACTCCTTGTGGGAAAGGGGCTATCGGACAACCTGCGCGATATCGTCATGAAGGGGCTGGGGCTGGTGACGTTGATCATCGGCTTCCGCATGGCCCTGGACACGAAGAACATCTTCATACCGATGGCAAGCATGGTATTTGGTGGCTTGCTCGGAGAGTGGTGGGGGATAAAGGCCGGTTTGGACCACCTGGGAGAGTCGATGAAGAGAGCCTCCACCAGGTTGTTCTCCGCGACCGGAGGCGACGATACCTTCAGCGAGGGTTTCGTGACCGCCAGCTTGGTCTTTGCCGTGGGCCCGATGACTGTGTTGGGGGCAATTCAGGATGGCTTAACCGGCAACTTCAAACTGTTGGCCATAAAGGCCGGCCTGGACGGGTTTGCGGCGATGGTCTTTGCTGCCACACTCGGGATTGGTGTCCTCTTCTCGATTTTTACGTTAATCGTTTATCAGGGAGGGCTGACCGCCGTCGCCGCCCTGGCGCGGGGGAGTCTGGGGGCAGAAGAGGTGGCAAATTCCCTTGCCGTGGGCGAACTGTCTGCCACCGGTGGTATACTGATAATCGGGATCGGCCTGGCCCTTCTGGAGATAAAGGACGTTAGGGTGAGTAACTTCCTGCCGGCCATAGTCCTGGCACCGGTCATCGTCATCTTGCTCTCTGCGTTTGGCGTGGGGTTGTAGGCTGGAAGTGGAAAACTAGTTTCGGTGGGCTAGCCCCACCAAATCCTCCAAAGAGAGGTCCTCCTGCGATAGGTATTCAGCTAACCCCCGGTCCACGTCCCTGAAGACGGAGAGTTCGCACGTCGCAACCGCAGTACCTATCTGGAGTGCTGACGCGCCGGCGAGGATCAACTCTACGGCAGTCTCCGGCGTCTCTACACCACCGACTCCGATGATTGGGACCGACAGCCCCTCGTAGAGGTCGTAGACCGCCTTCACGGCTACAGGGTGAATTGCCCGACCAGAGAGCCCCCCGGTTACGTTTCCCAGGACGGGTCTCTTGGTCTCTACGTCTATCGCCATACCGGAGACGGTATTTATCGCGACCACTCCTGCAGCTCCGCCCGACTCGGCTGCCCTGCCAATATCTACAATCCTATCCGTGTTTGGAGTCAACTTCGCCAGTACGGGTAGGTCGGTAGCGTCCACTGCTTTCGACACGATCCTCTCCACGAGGTCCGGGTCCGTACCCACGGCGGACCCCACCTTTTCTGCATGGGGGCAGGACAGGTTTAGCTCTATCCCGTCGGCGGCGCCGGAGGCGATCTCCGTCAACTTTGCGAATTGATCGGGGTCCTCGCCAAATATGCTGGCAAACACCGGTGCGCCCACGTCCACCTTGCTCAATTCTTCGGTGAAGTATTCTACACCGGGGTTGGGAAGCCCCATGGCGTTGAGGTAGCCACAGTCGACCCCCACTACGTTAGGGGAACTGTGTCCTTTCCTTGCTTCCAGGCCGAGGCTCTTGGTAACCACTCCCCCGGCCCCCGCGTCGACCGCGGACTTTAGGCCGCCGGGGGTCGTTCCCATTACCCCGCTGGCGAGAAAAAGCGGGTTGGTGAACTTCAACCCGAGAAGTTTCGTGGAAGTCCCGGTCCTATTGCCCACTGTTTTCACCGTCGCCCGACAAGAAGACGCCACCACTTGTTCCCGTTAGTTCTCCGTCCCTGTAAACTACCTCTCCATTTACTATGGTCAACTCCGGCCGGTATGAGACCTCCCATCCTTCGAAGGGGGTTATCTTCGCCTTCGAGAAGAAGTCTTGTCCGGTGACCCTGCTCTGCACGTCAGGGTTTACTACGGTCAAATCCGCCCAGTTGCCGGCCTCTATCTCACCCCGGTTGGAGAACCCGAACAGGCGTGCGGGGTTGATCGTAAGCTTGTCTATCACCCGGGGAAGCGGAATACCGGCTCGGTCGGCGTACGTTAGGGATAGGGGGAGTATCGTCTCCACGCCCGGCAAGCCCGGTGACCCTACAGCGGGGTCCGAAGTTCTCTTTTGCCTTTTCAGGTGAGGTGCGTGGTCGCTGGCGATCAGGTCGACCTCCCCGGGAAGTAGGCTGGCCAGCCCCTCGCGTTCGCTCGTCGTCCTCAGCGGAGGGTTCATCACCGCGGTAAAGTCACCCAGGTCCACTTCGTCCTTTGACAGCAGCAGGTGGTGAGGGGTAACTTCTGTCGTGGCGGCCCCTTCTACGGTTTTTACCGTCTCTGCCAGGGTGGCGTGGGCGATGTGCAACCGGACCCCGTTGTCGGCGAGTAACCGCTTTACTCCCTCTATTTCCGCGATGGGTGGTCGGGAGTTAACGTATTCCGTGGGGGAAGTTAACCTTTCCCCCTCCGGGTTTATGTATTCTGGTGCTTCCGCGTGCACGGTCAGCAAGGTGTTATGATCTCTGATTTTAGCATATAGTCCCCGGAGGTCGACCTCCTCCTGAGCCATGTACAACTTAAGCCCGATTGCCCCCTCGTTGACGATATCGGCTATCAGAGATAGGTTTTTGGGTATCCCCGCGTACAGGGCGAAATTGACCAGGGACTTTTTCTTTGCCATCTCCCGCTTATCGCGAAAGAGTTCCGGGGTCTTGATGGGGGGCTTGTTGTTGGGCATGTCTACCACGGTCGTGATTCCCCCGCGGGCGGCGGCTTCGCTTCCCGATCTGAAGTCCTCCTTTTCGGGGTTACCGGGGTCGCGGAAGTGCACGTGCCCGTCGATTATGCCCGGAAGGAGCAACTTGTCTTCCAGGTCGATCGTCCTTGTTGCGGACCCCAGCGACCGTCCGACGCCGGATATCTTCCCGCCCGTTATCCCCACTTCCAGGGGGGTGAATTTACCCTGGTACAGCACGTTGTTGCAGACTAGCTTAGTATCCACTAGATGGGCTCCTTCTTTCCGGATGCCGTTCTCGTCCACCGGCCAAACTCGCTAAACTCGTCAAGTTGGTCCAGGCCAACGACGGGGCCGTCTTTACATACGCGAAAGCCGTCGATGAGACAGGACCCACAGAGGCCAACTCCGCACTTCATAACCCGTTCCAGGCTGGCCTCGAGGTCCAGCCCCCGGGACTTACATATTTCAAGGGCCCTCAGGATCATGGGCTCTGGACCAGCGGTATAGATCATCTCAACGTCCTTACCCTCCAGGACATCTTCGATTACCTCGGTGATATAGCCGTGGTGTCCCCTTGACCCGTCGTCCGTGGATACGATTTCTGCGTCGAGCTCGTCGACAAAGAGGAGTTCCTCCGCCGAGGTTGCCCCGATAAGGGTGGTGAGTGGGACGTTACTTGAATTACTTTGGTAAAAGTAGCGGAGAGGGGCAACTCCGTATCCGCCGCCGAGGATTACCGCGGGTCCTGTCGGCCGCGAAAAACCCACTCCGTAGGGCCCTCGCACCCCGATCTTGTCCCCGACTCCGAGGTCGTGTATCTCGGACGTCGTCTCGCCCCGGTGCTTGATCGTAAACTCCGAATACTCTTCCTCGGTTCCAGAGATGGCGATCGGGATTTCCCCGGAGTCCGGGACCCAGAGCATGGCAAATTGACCGGGAGCGGCATCGGATGTTGGCGGGTCGTACAGACGAATGGTCTTAACGGTTGGGGACTCCTGTCCCGTAAGGGCTACCTCTCTTATTCTCGGCTTGTCGTTTCCCATCTGGTTCCGCTCTTATCTGAAATTTCCGTTACTACTTTGCCCAAATCAACTGGTGGGTGATCTGGTCCTCTTCCATGAGGTTGTCGCAGTAAAGACAGCGGACGCTAAGCGGGTCCTTGGAAGAGACCTTGAACTTGGATTCTACTGGTTCGCGCTCCTGGTTCGTTATGCAGTTTGGGTTGCTGCAATCGAAAATACCTGTAAGTTTCTCCGGCAACTCGACTTGATGTTTCTCCGTTACCTCAAAAGATTTGATGATGTTTATCGTTGCCTCGGGGGAGATGAGGGCGATCATCGCGCTCTCCGTGGGGGTGAGAAACTTGTCCTCTATCTTCAACAGGTCCTTTTTCCCCATCTTGTTGCTGTCGACACGGATAGCGACAGTCATCGAGCTCTTCTTTTCGTCTTTCAGGTCAAGCAACTCGAGCACCTTCAACGCCGAACCGGGTGTGATATGATCGATTGCCGTCCCGTTCTCGATCCGGGTTATCTTCATCTTCTTCTTCTCTTCGTTCACGTTATCACCCGACCTCCAGGTCCAAAAGGTTTGAGATAAGGGCCATCCTTATCGGAACACCGTTTCCTGCCTGTTCAAAGAAGACGCTGTTTTTCATATCGTCGACGTCCGGGTTGATTTCGGTGACCCTGGGAAGGGGGTGCAGGAGATGCGGGTTGCCCGTACTCTCCAGCAGGTCCCTATCTATCTCGTAGGCGTGGGCCACCTTTTCGTATTCTGCCAGGTTGGGGAACCGTTCCTTCTGAATCCGGGTGGCGTAGACGAGATCCGCCTCGGTAAGCGATTTCTCGAGGTCGCTGGTAACCACGGGGCTTATGCCCCTCTCCTCTAGTTCGTAGAGGAGGTCCTTTTTCATCTTGAGCTGTTCCGGGGAGTTAAGGATCAACTTCACGTCGTAGTGGCATAGGGCCTGGGAAAGAGATCTCGTCGTCCTGCTGTAGCGGAGGTCTCCCGCCAGCGCGATGGTGTGACCGTCTATGCTCCCCAGTTCCTTC
>JAGXLQ010000085.1 GCA_018334595.1 Candidatus Bipolaricaulota bacterium
GGAAGGGAGCCGCATACGAGGCCGCGGGACTCATCGAAAACCTGGCAAAAATATATTACCGCGTGTTAAGCACCGGCGTTGAGGTTGAACCTCTGGGCGACGACGAGATCGAGCGCCTGTCCGAGAAGTTCCAGAATTACGGTCCGGAGACGGGATAAAAGAGGCCGATTTCTCTTTCTTGACAAACCCTCCACCTTATGTTATTCTAAATATAATAATAGTTAATAAACTTTGTTTATTAACTAAGATAGCCAATACATGGGGATAATAGATGTCCATATCAAAAAAGGGTCTGGACCCAAGTTCGATCGGCCGGGGTAACGTCGAGATGATATTTCGTCTTATTCAGCGAGAAGGAGGGATCTCTCGCACGGACATCGCGGAGAAGACCGGGTTGAGCAAGACCGCCGTTTCCTCTTCAGTAAATCAACTACTCGAGCGCGACCTCATATTAGAGGACAAGCACAAGCGCTACTCCAAAGTCGGGAGAAAACCACGCATCCTTTCCGTAAACGCAGATGGAAGATATTTTATCAGCATCGATATCGGGGGGACGACAGTAAAGTACGGGATCGGCAACCTAGTCGGAGATATATGCAGTACCAAGACGATCCAGACTCCGGACCACTGGGAAAATCTCTTTACGGATATCACCTATAGAGTGGAGAACTGCGGGGGTTGGTCCTGTATCTCCCCGGAGAAGATAAGCGCACTCGCTATCGCCGTTCCCGGTGTTGTTAACGCTGATGGGACGATAAGTTATGTACCTAACATCGAGGGGCTGGACAGGGTGAAGCTGGGAAGCGAGCTGGAGAAGACACTTGACTTGCCCATCCTCCTGGAAAACGACGTGAACGCGTCCGTGCTGGGGGAGTACAGAGAAAGACGCTCGAACTACTCCAACATAGTCTTTATCGCAGTAGGTACAGGCGTGGGTGGTGGAATTATCTTCGGCGGAGAACTCTACCGGGGGTCGCTCAACCACGCCGGTGAGGTGGGTTGGTTTGTCCCTTCGCTAAACGAGATGGAAGGAGACCTCGTCGATTCCAAAGGACCCCTCGAGAGCAGGATTTCCGGTCCCGACCTGGTCAAACGGGCGAAGGAGATGTTAACGGAATATCCGGATGACCCCCTTTCCGAGAAAGCGGGGGAACTTAACCCAAAACTTATCTTAAGCAAACGGGATAAGAGCCGGATATCACGGCATCTTACAGAGGACTGGATAAATGAGATCTCCCTGTTGATCGCAAATATCACCACGATAATCGACCCGGAACTAGTCGTAATTGGCGGTGGCGTTTCCAAAACTGGCGGGAAGTACATCGACGAGATAAGAGAGAAGGTGAAACAGAACACGCAGACCCCACCGGAGATAGATCTAACGACGTTAGGGGATGACGCCCCGCTTTACGGGGGGCTTGCCGTATGCAGACACAATTACTCACGGTTGCTGTGGAATAGCGACGAAGGAGTTCGCGGATAGAAAGAGAGGTGCAGGACAGGTACTGCTACATTCGAATAAGGAGGTGGTATAAGAAACAGAATGACAATCAGTTAAGGTCTTCACACTAGGACAAAAAACTCCAAAGGGAGTGATCTTCATGAAAAAATTTGCACTAAGCGTATTGATTCTTAGTCTTGTACTCGGTCTCGGCCTCGTTGGTTTTGCAGAAGAAAAAGAGGTAATAACGTTGAAGGTTATGACGACTCCGCACCCAGGCGCTCCTCACTACGGCTATCTTGGTCCGATCGGTGACGGGACGACTGAAGAAGAAATTCCGGAATGGTACGAAAACTCACCGGTAGTTGTCTACGAAAAAAATAACCCAGGCGTGGAGATAAAGCTGGACGTGGACGTCGTTCCAAAGAGTAACTACACCAAACAGCTCTACCTCGCCGTCTCGGCAAACAAGAAGTACGACCTGGTCCGGATTGACGAGATGCAGGTAGCCCAGCTGGCGGAGACCGGCTACTTCACGCCACAGTTCTCCGAGGAATACAAGCAGTGGGCCGAGGAAAAGGGACTGTATCCAAACTTCGTTGACGGCTCGACCTACGAAGGAGATATGTACGGGGTACTCGACCGTACCGGTAGCCGTGCAATATGGGTTTGGAAGGACGTGCTCCACGCGGCAGGATACACGATGGAGGACATAAGCACCGCCGAGGGACTGCTGGACGCACTGCCCGACATCACTAAAACTGCCAAGGAAGAATTTGACATGAGCGGGGGACTTGAATATCCGTTCGACGCTGGATGGGTAGTTGACCAGTCCTGGGGATGGCTCTATCAGCTCGGCGGTTCCATTCTTGAGAAAAACGAGGACGGGGAATGGGTGCCCGGCTTTAACAACGAAGCGGGCGTAAAGACCCTTAACTACATAAAGGACCTCGTGGAGGCCGGAGCTACACTACAGAGGGACTGGCAGTGGATGCTGGCAAACTTCATGGACCGCAAGTACGCGATGACATATGAGGGAAGCTGGGCCGTAAGCGCGGTAACTTCAGCATACCCGGACAAGAGCCATGAAGAACTAACTGACATGGTAGGCGTCATCCCTACCACTGTTTTCGAAGGCAAAAAACTACGAGCTCTCGCCGGTGGTTGGATGTGGATGATCCCCAGGGCCGCTCCTAACCCGGAGGTTGCCCACGACGTGATTATGACAATGTTGAACAACAGGGAGTCCTACGCACACATGCTTATCCAGGAGGGCAACCTGCCGACCAGTGAGTGGATGTTCGAAGCACCGCAGTACAAGAGCAAGGTGACTAAGGACATCCCGGAACCCTGGTACGAACAGTTCCAGCGGGGAGTGGCCGGTGGAGTACACAGGCCATCACTGGCAACGTACTCGCAGATCCAGAAGGCCTTCTGGGACGCTACACAGAAGGTAGTAGTGGGCGGAGTTTCCGCCGAAAAGGCTCTGGACTCGGCAGCCAATCAGGTAGAGAAAATCCTTGAGGGATAGTTACAATTTGGCAGAGATTGAGAATTAATGAGGTGCGGGGTCACTCCCCGCACCTCCATATTCCATTAAACGCTTGTAAGGTGAGAGAGAATGCATAAGTACAGGGCTTTTGTTCCATACATATTCTTGTTTCCTGCGCTGGCGATACTGTTCTTCTTCCAGTTCTTTGCCTGGGGGTGGAACATAAATATTGCCCTCCGCGACGTGACGATCATGAACTTTCGCAGGGCCTGGCCCTTCGTCGGGCTGGAAAACTTTAGAGACATCTTCACCGATCCTGTTACCCTGATTACGCTGCGGAATACGGCAATATTTGCCACAACGGGCATCCTGTCTCAACTGCTCATCGGGACGGGAATAGCTTACCTGCTCTTTCGTGCAGAAAGGAAGGTAGAAAACTTCTTCCGGCCGATCTTTATAATTCCGTGGTTGACTTCAGTGCTTGTCGCTTCGTTCGGGTGGAGGCTTGTACTAGGTCGTGATACGGGGATAGTGAACATGGTAATCTCGAGCCTCGGGTTTGAGCCCATTAGTTTTATCGGCCGACCGGTAACTGCAATGCTGGCAATCGTCATCGCAAACATCTGGCGGGGGACTCCGTTTACGATTCTGTTGATGAACTCGGCCATGACTTCAATAAATCCGCAGCTCGTCGAGGCCTCGAAGATAGATGGGGCGAGTCAGTGGACATTTTACACCAAAATTGCGCTGCCAATTTTAAAGCCGTTTATCCTGATGAATACGATCCTGATCACCGTGTGGACGATCAACGCGTACGGGCTGATTTTGAATATGACCGGGGGAGGGCCGCTGAACGCCACCAGGGTCTTTCCGCTTCACGGTTATCTGGCCGCATTTAGCGAAGGCCGGTTCTCGTTTGCCGCGGGAATTACGATGCTGTCGGTGGCCATGACGCTGGTCTTAATTTTCTTCTACCTGAGGTTTTACGACGTAGAGTTGGTCGATTAAGGAGAAATATGACTGAAAAAAGGGTTAGAATATTTATCCTCGTTGCCTGGGGTATGTTTACTCTCCTCCCAATTTACTGGGTGATGGATATTTCCTTTCAGAAGGAAATATCGTTCCCGCCTCAGCTAGCCCCTCTCAACCCGAGCCTGACCCATTACACAAGCCTGCTAAATGAGCGCCTTATCGTTACCGGCCTGCTCAATTCCATCCTGGTCAGCGTGGTTGCTGCCCTGCTATCGGTAATTATAACGACGATGGCAGGCTATGCCTTTTCCCGGCTACAGTTCAAGGGGAAGAAGTTGCTGTTCGTTGGTCTGTTGATGGCCTTTCTGCTGCCGCCAAACCTGAACATCGTGCCCATTTTTTCCCTGTTCAGCGAGTTGGGCATACTCGGCAGCAGGTACGGGATGGTCTTTCTGTACCAGCTCCTTGTCACTCCGCTCAACATTTTTCTGTTTATGAACTACTTCAACACCGTTGAAGATGCCATAGTTGAATCAGCTATTCTTGATGGAGCAGGGGTGTTTCAGAGGTATTACCGGATTTTTATCCCTCTTGCGAAACCCGCCCTCGTCGCCGGGTTCATATTTGCATTCCGCTTCTCCTGGTCAGAATACGTCTATGCCACTACAATGGTGACGGAGAACTCGAAGATACTGTTTACCGCGGCGCTGGAGAGGGCCATATTTTCTGGCCAGTACACGGTAAACTTTGGGTACATGGCGAGCGGCGCCATGTTTCTAGCTCTACCGGTCGTCGTCATACTCCTATTCGGCCAGAAATATCTTGAGCTTGGCCTCCAGCTGGGTGGAGTTGACTGAATAGAGGATCATCGTGAACGTGATTTAAGTTGGGGTTTACCTTGCAGAGTCTGACCAAAAGCTGGCGACACTACCGGAAGAACTTTCTGATGCTTAGCATAAGTTTCTGCATGACGGCAGTGCCCATCCAGCTTCTGGTTATCTACGCCCCTAAGACGCTGGTCTGGGGAGTAATAATCTCCGTTATCTTTATTGCTTCCTTTCTCTGGTGTGGTGGCGTTGACGTCTATTTTGTAAACGCGCTCCACGAAGGAAGGACCAGGACCTACCGGCAGGCAATACAGAGGTTGGGGGAGAAGGTGGTCGAACTTACGGTGTTTGGAGCGGGGGTTGCTCTAATTGGGTTGGTCCTGCTCTTTTTGGTGCTCCGCTTTCTGAACTTCGTCACGGCGCTCACCCTCCTGTCGCTACCGGTTCTTGCCGTCTTTGGTCTTCCCGGGATCGTGCTCGAAGAGGGTGGATTTATGGAGACGATAGGGGAGGCAATCAGGTTGAGCTGGGAGAACATCGGGGCGGCAATCCTCTATATGCTTTTGCCCGGGGTCGGGATAGTCTACGTCTGGTATCTGGGGTTCTGGCTTCCCGTCTGGTGCTTCGCCTTTCCTCTATGGGTGGTGCTGCTTACGGACCTCTATCTGCGTGTCCGGAACGGGGAAGATGAGGTTAATTAACAACTGACGAGGAGATAATATGAAGCCTAACGTGATAATCCTGACGTGCCATGACCTCGGACGTTTTCTTGGCGTGTACGGCCGGAATATTGAGACCGATAGAATAGACGACTTTGCCGAGGACGGCGTCGTATTTGACAACAACTTCGCGACCGCACCTCAGTGCTCCCCGAGCAGAGGGAGCATCATGACAGGAAAATACCCCCACAATCACGGCCTTATAGGGCTAGCTCACGAGGGTTACGGCTGGGAGCTAGACGATGGAGAGAAGACGTTGCCAGAATACTTGACAGGTGCCGGGTACGAGACGCACCTGTTCGGCCTCCAACACGAGTCGAGAGACCCCAGGAGTCTGGGTTATGAATACGTACACGGGTCAGGGGTAGGAGAGCAAAGGGCAAAGCCGACGACACGAAAGTTTTTATCATACCTCGAAGACAGGGAAGAAGAGGATAACCCCGTCCCGTTGTTTGCCTCAATCGGGTTCTTCGAGCCGCATCGACCTTACG
>JAGXLQ010000086.1 GCA_018334595.1 Candidatus Bipolaricaulota bacterium
GGGGTAATCCACGCCGCGCTGTAAGGTCTCCTTGCCGGGGGGGCAGAAGAGCCAGGTTAAATACCCCGCCGAGCTCGTCCCTTTCAAACAGAGTGACCTCGTGGCCTCTTCTGGAAGCCACTACCGCAGCAGACATTCCCGCCAGGCCACCGCCGACCACGGCGACCTTTCTTTCTTTTTCGGCTTTACTGGGGACTTCCATCCTCCCCACCTCCGGGTTCATCAGACAGCCTAAACCCTTACCGGACTTGACCCCTCCGAGACATCCATCGGAGCAGGCAAGACAGGGACGGACCTCACCTTCGACCTCATCCAGGTACTTTCCGACGAAGTCGGGGTCAGCAAGAAGTGCCCGTCCAACTGCGATAAAATCGGACATACCTTCTTCCAGGATCTCATCTATGTCCTCAAAGCTATTCACACGACCAACCGAGATAACCGGTATGGACACCCGCGACTTGATCTCTCCGGCCATCTCCCAGGTCCTGCCCTTGGTGGTGAACATGTGCTGAAAGTACCAAGGCGGGGTCGTGCATACGGTCCCGGCTGAAACGTGTACGGCATCTGCGCCGTTGGCCTCGAGCAGTTCGGCAAAGTCCTTCATCTCATTAAGTTCTATGCCCCCACTAACCATCTCGTCACCGCTTATCCTTACCTGGACCGGCAAGCTAACGACGTCCTTGACGCCCGTAAGGACCTCTAGGGCAAACCTTATCCTGTTTCCGAAACTTCCACCGTATTCGTCCTCCCTGTCGTTTACCCTGGGAGAGAGGAACTGAGCGACCAGATACCCGTGTCCAAATTGAAGCTCCACTACGTCAAAGTTCGCCCTCTTTGCCCGGATAGCCGCTTCCTGGAAGGTCCTGATGGCCCTATCGATATCCCCTTGTTTCATGCGTTCGGGCTTTGCTCCGCCATTTCCGCAAGCTCTGTCTGTGGATGAAAAGTAGATGTTATCGGGTATCCCGGGATTTGCCATCCTTCCCGGGTGGTTAAGGTGAACGACAGCCTTGCTACCACCTTCGTGAATTACTCCAGTAAGGCTCTTTAGTCCTTCGATCTTGTCGTCGGTATCAATTCCTATCTGGGTAGGCGATTCTCTCAACCTGCTGTCGATGTATACCGGTTCGGGTATAACTGCTCCAACGTGTTTCACTCTCCTCCGGTAGAACTCCAGGTGCCTATCGGTAACCAGCCCATTTCCCTCGTTGTAACCTGTCTTTATCGGTGCCATGATGAACCGATTTCTTAAATCAATTTCACCAATTTGCACAAGTGACCTCCTTCAATATAATAAAATATTTAAATCATTGAATGGGAAAACGAAAAAAACCCACCATGAATTTAATTTACGAGAGACCGGGAGGCTAACTCCGGTTGATATACTCCTCAAATCTTTCAACAACCCCGGCAAAGGCTTTTGCGGCCTCCGACCCGGGATATTGCTGGACAAATGGAACCCCGTCGTCGCCGGTTTGAACTATCCGGTGATCCAGAGGAACGGTCCCCAGGAAGTTTACACCCAGCTCCCCGGCGGCCTTCTTCCCGCCCCCGGACTTAAATATCTCGGTCTTCTCTCCACAATGGGGGCAGATAAACCCACTCATATTCTCGATTATGCCGATAACCGGCATGTCTAATTTCTTGGAAAAGTTGACCGATTTCCTCGAATCTAGAAGCGAAAGGTCCTGGGGCGTGGTGACGATAATTGACCCATCAAGGTTCTCAAGCAGCTGGGCAATTGACAGCGCTTCGTCGCCCGTACCTGGAGGAAGATCGATAATCAAATACTCTAACCCTCCCCAGTTTACGTCGTTCAAAAACTGCCTGATCGCTTTCATTTTTAACGGCCCCCGCCAGATTACCGGGGAATCCTTGTCCGGTAGGGTGAATGCCATCGACATAACCCTCAAGTTGTTCAACTTGGCCGGCTCAATCCTATTCTCAGAACCGGACAGTAGCTGGTCCTCCACACCCAGAATTTTTGGGATGTTAGGACCGTGAATATCCGCATCGAGAACACCAATATTCTTATCCGTCTTCTCCGCCAGTGATGCAGCCAGATTCGCCGATACGGTGCTCTTCCCCACTCCACCTTTTCCACTCATAACCACAAGTGCGTGTTCGACCTTTTCAAGATTTATCTTGTTCTGTTTCACTTGTCCCTGACCCGTTTGACTCTTTTCGTTCATTGCTTCCCCCTTAAAACGTAAAAACTCTTGTAAGGACACTATCGTTTCGCTACGATAACGATTCTATCATATGCACGACTCATATCAACTAATGGCGGTTACGCCTCCACTCGTAGCCAGGCTCCTCCTCAGGAACCTCTCCCTTTCTATCCTCCTTCAACAGGAAGATTCCGGTAACCGCAATGATAGTCAAGGCGACCATAAACAGGAGGACTGTAGTAATCACCGCCAGGCCGGGAATAAAACCGATCCGCGCCCTGTACAACAGTGTCTCGATCTTACTCGCAGGGAGCGGGTGAAGATTTATCTTCATCCCCCAGCTGAGAACGATGGTGAGGAAAATCCAGAGGTATATCCGTCGCAACCTCATGGTCATCGCGGCAAGAAAACCGACTTTGTGTTCCGGCTGTCGCAGGTCACTTGCCAATAATTTCCTCCATTCTTCCCGGGGAGGGGTGGATTGGGGGTCCAGCACGTTGGCGATGAAGTTCTCCTCGAGCAATCGTAATCGGGTCCTCCACACCTCGTGCATCTGATACCTGTGGGACTCGAGCATTAGAACGGCAAAGGTTAACGGCACGACTAACAGGATAAGGGCGGGGGATCTTGTCGGTGAGGAATAGGACCACGTGATCATACCCGCGGCCATAACAAGAGACCAGTACGGCGTCGTATCCAGCCTGTTACGCCAGGTGTTTACACGTTGTACCTCTCCGCGGTAGAGGTGGATCAACACCATTTCAATCTCATCGTTGGATGACTTTGAAGTATTATTTTCACTCATCTTGTTCACGTCTAAGGTTAGCACAGAACTTAACCGTCCGCAAAGGCATCCCTCCACATGTCGTAACCAAGAGCGATCAGGCCCAGAACCATTATTCCCGAAGCAAATAGAAATGCGACCTGGAAGGAAAAGAACTCGATCAAACCACCTGCCAGAAACGGCAGAGGTGCGGTTATCGCTATCGCGGTCCCCAGCAATCCCGTATAGGTCGCCCTCTTATCACTCGGGGCTATCTCGAGCAACTGCGTATTGAAGCCCACCTCCCTCGCGTTCATCCCGGCGCCGGCGAGGACGAACACGACCGAGAAGTACACCGCCCCCGCATTCGTAATAAGCAGGGCAACAATTGGAGTTATTGCACCCAGGGAGAGGCAGAGCAAGATAACCAGATTGGAATTCTTCTCCGCTAGGCTCCCCCAGGCGATGTTGGATAACGCCCCACCGAACACCCTCGCCGCCAGGTAGATTCCGATCAAGCCACCGGCTATCCCCACTGTTTCCTTAAAAAAAACGATATAATAGGGAATTATCATTATATGGAACCCAGCCACGATTCTTACCATTAGGAATATCCTCAACTCCCGATCGTTCTTCAGGGTTGCAATAATGCCTGGAAAATACGAGGTTATCGGGGTTCTTTCCCGTGACTCCCCCCTCGGTTCCTCGATCAGATAGAACCCCAACACTCCGACTAACAGGGCACCAGCGGAGAGCAGAAATAGTATTCCGTAGTTGTTTGGGAAACCGAGGGAGAAGGAGTCTCCCAAAACGTACCTGACGAGAAACCCCGCACCAAACGCCAGCAGGCTCCCGGTCACCTGCCGGCTTGCGTAGAATCTGGCACGGCTGCTGTCTGGAATTGACTTTCCGATGATATCTGTGTAGGCGACACCACCGAGAGAGCCTGTCATAGAGTAGACCAACAGAGAAAAGAACAGAAGTGATAGGAGAATAACAGGTCTACTTACCCCCACAGTCATAACGAAGAGTCCCATCAGAAACCAAATAAACACACGGCTCAGAATCGCGATGTAGAGGAAGGGTTTCTTTCTTGCCCGGGGCTCTACGAAATTGGCAAAAAGGGTTTGTGGCAGGTTTCCCGCACTTAAGTAAATAGAGGGGAGAAGGGCAATCAAAAACTTAGACCCCGTTATCGAGCTCACGAATGCCGGCAGGATCAAATCAATATCAGCCAGCCTGACGCTGACACGGAGAAAGGTTCCGTGTATCAAGCCACCAATAAAGTTCTTTTGCTTA
The DNA here is from genome assembly GCA_018334595.1 of Candidatus Bipolaricaulota bacterium. Classification (GTDB taxonomy): domain Bacteria; phylum Bipolaricaulota; class Bipolaricaulia; order M55B111; family M55B111; genus M55B111. The sequence continues at coordinate 4,234 of JAGXLQ010000086.1, forward strand.
TCGATCTCTTCTTCAGCCATTACCGCAATTCATCCCGCTTTCGGCCCCTAAGTTGTACAATTTTATCTCGCGTTAGAGCCTGTCGACCTGGTTGTGTCAAGTATGATAGCTTACTCCGATGAAATATTCTACAGGAAAGTCGGCTCCCGGGGATTGATTCTATCCCTGGCTTGAATTTAGGCCTCTAATTATCTAGCATAAACTAGCGTTTTAATCAATTGCACAATTTAAGACGCTGGGTGGGACAACCCTGATATTGGAGGAAGCGCTGGCTCATAATCCCACTGAACGGGGCCAACAATCCTGTTTTGGGCCGCTCACCAGCTATAGGGCGGGGACGTAACGGATATTTCAGTACAAAACATAGGTGAGGTAGATATATGAAAATCGCAGTGACCTCGCTTGGCGAGGATCTTTCATCTGGTATAGACGGAAGGTTTGGCAGGTGTGATTACTTCGTAATCGTTGACCCGGAAACACTTGACTACGAAGCAATACCCAACCAAAGCAAGAACGCGATAGGCGGGGCTGGCCCGGCAGCGGCCCAGACCGTTGCCGGATCAGGCGTAACCGCGATATTGACGGGGAACGTAGGGCCAAACGCTTACCGCGCCCTCTCCTCCGCCGGGATCGAGATCTACACCGGCTCCTCCGGCACGGTGAAGGACGCAGTTAGAGACTTCAACGAGGGCAATCTCTCTAAGACCGAGGGGTCAACTACCCCCGGCGGCGGAGGCAAGAGAAGAAGATAATAAACTAAATACTAATACTTCAGGTGAGAATATGAAAATTTGTTTTCCAACGTCAGGCAATGGAGGAATGAACGACGAAGTTGGCTTTCATTTTGGAAGAGTCCCCTCGTATACGATATATGACGACGAGAGGGATGAGGTGGACGTGATTCCCAACGAGAGCAGCCACCGTGGTGGCAGCGGCCTGCCCGCAGATCTACTTGCCGAACAGGGTGTAGACGCCATGGTATGCGGAGACTTAGGCAGGAAGGCATTGACACTCTTTGACGATCACTGTATCGAAGTTTACACAGGCTATTCCGGCAAGAAAGTTAGCGAAGCATTAAAGGAGTGGCAGGAAGGGAATTCGTCTCCCGCTTCCGAAGGAGATGGTTGCCAGGAGCACGCCTTTAGAGACGAGTCTCATCAGCACAAGGGTGATCGTCGCCACGGATAGGGACTACTTTTCCGAGTACTATCCCGCTCACTCAGTCACGAGCAAAAGGAGATATATGCAAATTACGATATCCGCCGGCAAGGGGGGGACCGGTAAAACTACCGTAGCTACCAATCTCGCCCTGGCCTTAATGGAAAAATACGAGGTCCAGTTCCTGGACTGCGACGTGGAGGAGCCGGACTCTGAGATTTTTCTCGAACCAGAATTAGACTACGAAGAGCCGGTAAGCCTAAAAGTACCGGAGGTCAACGACGAGGTTTGTACTTACTGTGGTGAATGTGGGGACGCCTGTGAGTTCAACGCGATCGCCACCTTTGGCGAAAATACACTGGTATACCCCGAACTCTGTCACGGTTGCGGCCTGTGCTCTTTAGTCTGTCCGGTGGACGCGATAACTGAGGTAGATAACGAGATAGGCAAACTAAGAAGCGGGTCCGCTGGAAAACTGGAATATCACGATGGGAACTTAACAATCGGAGAGCCAATGGCCACGCCGATATCTCCC
>JAGXLQ010000087.1 GCA_018334595.1 Candidatus Bipolaricaulota bacterium
ATGGTCGCTGACGTGGACCGCCCCATCCGTTAGCTTCCAGATAAGCCAGCTCTCCACCGTGCCAAACAAAGCGTCGCCGGCTCGGGCCTTCTCTCTGAGGCCGTCGACGTTTTCCAAAAGCCACTCGATCTTCGTACCGGAGAAATAAGGGTCTACCCGTAGCCCGGTACGTCCCTTGATGACCTCTTCCATCTCGGTTCCTTCAATTTCAGCACACCGCTCGGAGGTCCGTCGGTCCTGCCAGACGATCCCGTTGTGCAACGGACGCCCCTGGAGATCCCAGGTGAAGACAGTTTCCCTCTGATTGGTTATCCCAATTCCCACGATATCCTCCTTGGATATGCCCCCACTGTGCATGGCCTCGTGGATAACTACCTTCAGGTTTTTCCATATCTCATCCGGGTCGTGCTCGACCCAGCCGGGGTGCGGATAAATCTGTCGATGTTCTCTGTAGGCCGAGCTGACCTGCTCGCCATTTTGGTCGAACACTATAAACCTGGTACCCGTAGTACCCTGATCGATTGCGCCCACGTATCTTTTTGTGCTAACTGTACCCACCTCCGCTAACCAGTCACTGGTTTACCATCGTTCGTTTCTTCTCGGAAACCGGATCCAAAGATCTGCTCGCGACAACGTCAATATCTGTTCCACAGACGTTTTCAATTACTACGTCACCGACCCCGACCGGCGCCTCCAATTCGACTTCCTTCAGTGCGTCGAGACAACAATTTAACTCGTCTTTAGGTACGCCTGTCTCCGTGCGAACTGGTATCCTGGGGTACTTGGCGTTGTTGATCCTGACCGTAGTTGTCAAGATCCTTCGCGGGTCGTGAAATTCGTCCTCCACGTATTCCTTGCCCCTAACGCAGGTATACCCCGATATGTCAAGTATCTCATCGTCCTCGAACTCTACTTCAACGGTACAACCCTTGGGGCAGGCAGTGCAGGTATATTCTTTTTTCGGCATCAAAACCTCCTCGTTACCTCTATTTCAACCTCGTCCAGGTCCTTCAGCTCGTCCAGCTCGTCCTCCAATACTTCTTCTACCTCCATCTCACCCGGAGTGACGATCTGCTTAAAGGAAGAGATATCGGTGCCCTTTATGGATATGTCGACGTTTTCCATGGGTTCTGTCACGCGCAGGGCGAACCGGAACTCGTCCTCCCCGCTAACCTTATGGGGGACGACGTAGTTTACGTTCTCTCCCGCCCGGACCTCCTTGTCGGCCTGGGGCAAACCTCCGGTCCCGGCGTAAGCCACCGCGCCGTCGCCGGCTCGGAACCCGTCCATGGTCACCCAGTCTACGAGGTCCTCAATGTGTATTGAGTTGCCGCAGCCAAAGATTCCGGGCACGTCGGTCTGAAACCATTCGTCAACGTAAGCGCCGCGTGTTTTTGGGTTCAACGTCACTCCCGCTTCCTTGAAGAAATCGTTCTCCGGGACCAGGCCCACCGAAAGGAGGAGCAAATCGACGTCGAGATCCTTTTCAGACCCTTCAATAGGCTGGAAGTCTTCATCCACCTGGGAAAGCTCGATCCCTTCAAGCCTGTTCGTACCGTAGATGTCCGTTACGGTATGCCTCAAATGGAGGGGGATGTCATAGTCGTGCAAACACTGGACGACGTTTCTGTTCAGCCCCGTCGGATAGTCCATTATCTCTGCCACGCCCACTACTTCGGCACCTTCCCAGGTCAGCCTCCGGGATATTATCAGGCCGATATCACCCGACCCAAGGACGAAGGCCTTCTTGCCGGGCATGAAGCCTTTCTTGTTAATGAACTTCTGGGCGGTGCCGGCGGGCATGACTCCGGACGGCCTGTCCCCGGGGATGCGAATCTCGCCCCGGGACCTCTCCCTGGCACCCGTGGCCAGCACCACGGCCTCAGCATCTATTTCAAAGACTCCATTGGGAGTGAGGAGGTTTATAATCTTGTCCGGGCTAAGCGAGAGCACGTAACTGTTCAACCTCACGTCGATATCCCCGCTCTCGATCTTCCTCGTAAACCTTTCCGCGTATTCGGGTCCGGTTAACTCTTCTCCGTACAGCTCGACGCCGAACCCGTTGTGAATACATTGGTTGAGGATCCCGCCCAACTCGATGTCCCGCTCTATCAACATGACCTCTGCACCTTCTTCCTCGCCTCGTGTGGCAGCTGCCATGCCGGCGGGCCCTCCACCGATAACTACGATATCTCTCTTTATCCGAGTAATACCTTTACTCATATTGCTCAACCCTCTTCGTCTCCTCAGCCAGCAAATAGGAGTCGTCTCCCTTCTTCGTCACGTCTTTTGGCGAGACCCCTAGTTTCTCCGACAGTATCTCTACTAACCTCGGTGTACAAAAACCGCCCTGACAGTTACCCATACGCGATCTAGTCCTAAACTTAATTCCGTCCAGCGTGTCCGCCCCCCTATCTATCGCTTCCTCTATCTCGGCCCTGGTAACCTCCTCGCAACGACAAACGATCTCCTTGGCCGCACTCAAGTCATCAGCGTATACGTCAATTTCCTCGGGCGTCATCTCGGAGAACTTTGGAATGGGTTCCCTGGTAGGGTCAAACCCCGGGTCCTCGTTTACAGAGAGGCCCTTTTCTTCCAGTAACCCGATTACGTGTCCCGCAATGGCAGGGGCAGCTGTAAGGCCGGGTGATTGGATGCCGCCGACGTTTATGAACCCTGGGGCCACGTCGGACTCGCCAATGACGAAGTCGTCCGTCCCCGCCTTTGCCCGCAGCCCGGCAAAATTGGTTACAATCTTGCCCGTATCTATGCCCGGGAAGAGGTTGAGGGCCCCGTTGAAGACCTCGTCCAGCCCGGCCTTTGTCGTGGCCAGCGAGGGTTCCTCAAGAGGCTGATGGTTGGGGCCGAAGATTATACTGCCTTCAGCAGCCGGGGTAACGAGTATCCCTTTGCTGTCCTTTGAAGGAAGGGGGAAGTTGATCTTTTTCACGTAACCCTGTAACTCGTGGTCCAGCAGATGGTACTCGCCCCGAGCGGGATTTATGGAAAAGGAGTCGTCCCCGACCATGTTTGCGATCTTTCCGGAGAAAATCCCGGCCGCGTTGACCACGAAATCAGAGGACAAATCGTGGTCCGAGGCTTTTACGGTAAACCTTCCGTTGGACTCGGACACTTGGGCAAGGTCAATACCTTCTACGCGCGAGTTAAAGAAGAACTCTACCCCGTTGTCTCTCGCGTTTTCGTAGAGCGCAACAGTGAGCTTGTACGGGGCAACTACGCCCGCCGTCGGTGCATGTAACACCGCTTCGACCGCGTCGGATATGTTGGGTTCTAGCTCCTTGATTTCCTCGGTACCTTCAATTATTTCCAGTTCTTCCACGCCATTTTCTTCCCCCTGCTCCCGTAACCTATGCAGCTCGTTAATCTGGCCTAAATCCTCCGTCGAGACAAAGGACCCAACCCGTTTAAAAGGCACGGATAAGGGCTCAGTCCAACGGTCGTACTTTTTATTTCCCGCGGCCGAAAACGATGCCTTGACCGTCCCTGGCGTGGCGTCGTAACCGGCGTGCACTATTCCACTGTTGGCCTTGGTCGTACCCCAACCGACATCAGGCTCCTTCTCTAGCACCGCGACATTCAGCTTGTACCGGGACAGCTCGCGCGCTATCCCGGTACCTATCACACCGGATCCGATAATCAGCACATCGTATTTCTTTGTCATGGGTAGAGGGTCTCCTCAAAATAAACGGTTTCAAAAGTAATACCAACAAACTCGAAAATTATCATAACAAATAATACATTTCTTGTCAAACCTATGCGAAGGATTGAGGAGGCAGGGAAACTAGACGTTGGGGTCGTGGACCTACAACTTTAGACCGTCCGTCAGACGTGGGTATACGGTGCGCGGTCCTGTCTAAGGGGGCCCGTCAATTCCGGACCGTTCATCCGTTACCCTCGTGTCTCTTGTACCTGGTAAACTGAAGGAGTAAATTTAATTGGGAGTTACTTACGAAAATAGAAGATACTTTATCTTGTCCCGCTGCTATCGCGTGATTTTTGGGAGGTGATGTTATACGAGAAGAACGGCACAGTAAGTCCTTTTTTGACGGATAAACCGGCATTAAAATCAATCCCCCAAGGTGATTAATACTATGTCCAACAAACTCAAGACAGGTTTAATCTTTTTTCTCGTTTCTTTGTTCTTTGTCCCACTTACCTTGAACGTATCAGCAGATGACAACGCCGAAATAGTCGTAATTCAGGGCGCAAACCCCACCGGCCTTGACCCCACGGTTCACCGTGAAGGGCCTACGTACAACATAACGATAAACATATTTGACTCCCTGCTGCGCAGGACGGCTGATGGCGATATAGTCCCCGCCCTCGCAGAGTCCTACGAAAGGGAGACCGATAAGTCATGGGTTTTTCACCTCCGTGAGGACGTAAAATTTCACAACGGAGAAGAACTTACCGCGGAGGCCGTCAAATTCTCAGTGGATAGAATATTTGACCCGGAGCTCAAGTCCACCAGGGCAACGGACCTCGACTGGATCGAGAGCGTGGAAGTAATCGACGAGTACACGGTAAGGATCGAAGCAAACAAGGTATTCGCCCTTGCAGATCACTACTTCTCCGAACTTCAAATAGTCCCACCCGATTACGTAGAAGAGGTCGGAGACAAGGAATTTAACCTCAAGCCCGTCGGTACCGGACCGTTTGAGTTCGTGCGCTGGGACCAAGGAAACAGGGTGGTCCTCAAGCGAAACGCGGACTACTGGGACGGCCCGAGCGACGTTTCCGAGGTTACGTTCCGGTTCATCAGTTCGGCAGCGAGCAGGATGGCTACGCTTCTCGGCGGTGACGCCGACCTGGTAGCAGATGTACCCGTGACCGCGATAGAACAGATAGAAAAACGGTCAACCACCAAGCTCGGCGTCGCTACCGGCTCCCGGGTCATATTTGTCGGGCTAGACAGCGTCCAAGACACCCCGCTGGAGAACGTTAAGGTAAGGCAAGCGTTAAACTACGCCGTGAATAAGGACCCGATTATCGAGAGCCTGCTTCACGGCTTGGCCGAGGAGACGGTCACGCTGCTAACGGAAAAGGACCTCGGCTTTAACCCTGACGTCGAACCCTACCCGTACGACCCGGAAAAGGCAGAGGAACTACTCGAGGAGGCCGGCTACCCCGACGGGTTCGAAATCGACATGGCTACCCTCAGCGGTAGATACATCAACGACAAGCAAGTCGCACAAGCAATCGCCGGATATCTGAAAGAGGTAGACGTGGAGGTCAACCTGGACGTGCTCGAGTTCGGGACCTTCAACGACCAGCTCTTCTCCAAACAGATCAACCCAATGTTCCTCGTTGGTTGGGGTAACCCCGTCTTTGACGCGTCATACGTATTTGACTTCATCGTGCGGTCGGACGGGTTGATCCGCACCATTCAGAGCGAGGAGATAGATGAGCTCCTCACGGAAGGAAGGACGACGACGGATCAGGGGAAGAGGGAGACGGCTTACCAGGAAGCTGTTGAGCTAGTCCAGCAACAGGCTCCGGCAATCTTCCTCTACAAGCAACCCGTCCTCTACGGGATGAGCGAGCGGTTGAACTGGACCCCGAGATCGGACGAGTTCCTCTGGGTGTACGACGCATCAGTTGCATAGTCAGCGAAATCAATCGGGGGTCGCGAATTGCACCGCGACCCCTTCATTTCTCAAGGAGAGTTATTGATGAACAATAACCTATTTCCATCCACCGACGAGCTGAAGAAAATCGGTGAAGTAGCGCTCAGGAAGAGGCCACCTACGGCCGTCATCTCCGGTGGAAGCTATCTCAACGTTTATACCGACGAAATAGTCCGGGCCGACATCTGGACTGCCGGGAGGTTCATCGCCAAGGTCACGGACGAGGGTCCCCCGGACGGGGCGAGGATCATAGACGTTTCCGACAAACTGGTAGTA